>JBEBXB010000007.1:0-20670 GCA_040391885.1 Conexibacter woesei
CCGACGAATCACGGTAGCCCGTGGTTGGCCAGCGGTGAAGATCGGGGCTCGTATGGTCCCCGATCTTCACTGCTTCTCGTGAGAAAGGGCCCGGCTACTTGCCGCCGGGCAGCTTGGCGGCGAAGAACGCCATCACGTCTTCATGCGCGTCGGCGATGACGGCCGAGTGGTCGGCGCCCGGATACGTCTTGTACTCCAGGTCGTTGCCCTTGGCGTTGAGCTGGCCGCTGAGCGCATCCGTCAGGTAGGGCGGCGTCGTGTCGTCGGCGGTTCCCTGGGTGAGCAGGATCGGGGCGTCGGACTTGACCGCCGGGTTCTGCTCGTCGAGGATCGCCAGCAGGTTCTGCGCCGCGTCGCCGCTGAAGTCGGAGCCGTTCCGCAACAGCGTCGACGGCGCGAGGCTGCCGAGCTTGTCCGGGGCCGACAGGGTCGGCAGGCACTCCTTGTCGACGTCATCCCAGAACGCGAGGGCCCCGTCGGACAGGATCACCTGGGGGTCGACCGACGTGTAGACAGAGCTGACTCCCCGGATCAGCATGCTCGCCAGGGCGCTGAGTCCGCTCGGCTCGGTCAGGGTCGAAAGAGCGCTGGCCTGAAGCTTGAACTGCGAGGCCGGCGCGTAGCTCACGGTGCCCTTCAGATTCAGATCGGGGACCCAGGTCGCAGCCTCGCCGGCCGCAAACAGCGCCGCGTGGCCGCCCTGCGAGTGCCCGGCGATCAGGTAGTCCTTCGAGATCGGTCCGACCTTGCGGGCGGCACGAACGATGTCGAGCACGCTCCGGCCCGAGGCCTGACCGACCAGGAATGGATGGATACCCGGTGTACCCAGGCCCTGGTAGTCGGACCGCGCGACCGCGTAACCGGCGTCGAGCCAGGAGTTCTGCTCCGCGTCGGTGTAGTTGATGTAGCCGACGGCCGGGCCGTTCTTGGTGTTGCGGGACGGAGCGCACTTGTCGGCGATGCCGGTGGTTCCGTGGCCGTAGGTGATCAGGGGCCAGCCACCCTTGGGAGCCTTGCCCTTGGGGATGCTGACCGAGCCCGATACCGCGACGTTCTTGCCGGACGGCGAGGTCGAGGTGTAGAGGACCAGCTGCGTCGACTTGGCGGATGCGAGCGGCACGATGCCGCCGGCCTTGCGTTGCCAGATCAGGCTGCCGTGCTTCTTCGGCAAGGCCTTGGGCGGGGCGTAGAACTTGAGTCCGGCGATCCGCTGACGCTTCCGCTTCGCAGCCGCCCGCTTCTTGGCTGCCGCTCGGCGCTTCGCGGCGGCACGTCTCTTTGCGGCCTTCCGCTTCTTGGCGGCGGCTTTCTTCTTCGCCTGTTGCTTGGCCTTCTTCTTCGCTTGCTTGCTCTTGCTGACGGTGGCTGTCGCCGCGTCCGCCGGTCCGGTGGACGTCACGGCAAACATCAAGGCGAAGGCCAGCAGCAGCGCGCCGACGACGGGCAGAACCCGCCTCTGAATCGTTTCCAAACTCATCTCTCTCCCATCGAATCTCTCTCGGTGATCGCGACTGAACGGCGTCCAGCCGCATAACAGTACCGTTAGAAACCGCGTGCGCAAAGGCGACTTCGGTCGCCGGCCTCGTCCCGAGGCGACAGCTGACATCCCTGGAGGAGACCCATGGCCGACATCCATTCCCGACGCGATCTTCAGTTTCTGCTCCACGAATGGCTCGATGTCGGGAGGTTCACCGGCCGCGAACGGTTCTCCGGCCAGTCGCCACAGGATTGGGACGATGTCCTCGAACTGGCCGAGCAGGTCGCGACGGATCAGTTCGCACCCCACAACCGCAAAGCCGACGCCAACGAACCGACGGTGAACGACAACGGCGAGGTCGTGCTGATCCCGGAGTTGGCGGAGGCGCTGGACGTGTTCAACGAGACCGGGTTGATCGCGGCCAGCATGGACGAGGCCGTCGGCGGGATGGGGCTGCCCTACACGGTCACGGCCGCCGTCTTCTCCTGGCTCCACGCCGCCAACGTCGCAACGGCGGCCTATCCGATGCTCACGGCCGGGGCGGCCAACCTCCTGATCTCCACCGGCAGCCAGGAGCAGATCGATACCTGGGTCAAACCGATGCTGGAGGGCCGCTTCTTCGGCACCATGTGCCTATCCGAGACGCAGGCCGGCAGCTCCCTGGCCGACATCACCACCAAGGCACTGCCGCAGGAAGACGGCACCTACCGGATCTTCGGCTCGAAGATGTGGATATCCGCCGGTGAGCACGAGCTCGGCGAGAACATCGTGCACCTCGTCCTGGCGAAGACGCCGGACGCACCAGCGGGGACGCGCGGCATCAGCCTCTTCGTGGTTCCGCGGATCCTGGTGGATGACGACGGGAACCCCGGCGAGCGCAACGACGTGTCTCTGGCGGGCATCAACCACAAGATGGGCTTCCGCGGGACGGTGAACACCGTGCTCGGCTTCGGCGAGGGCGACCATCGGCCCGGTGGGGAGGTCGGGGCGGTCGGCTACCTCGTCGGTGAGGAAAACAAGGGTCTGGCCGGGATGTTCCACATGATGAACGAGGCTCGGATCGGGGTCGGGCTGGGGGCCGGGGCGATCGGGTACACCGCGTACTTGAAGTCGCTTCGCTACGCGCGGGAACGTCCCCAGGGCAGGCCGCTCGCGGACGGCAAGGACCAAACCACCTCACAGGTCCCGATCATCGAGCACGCGGACGTGAAGCGGATGCTGCTGGCCCAGAAGAGCTACGTCGAGGGGGCGCTCGCCCTCAACCTCTACTGCGCGACCCTCGTCGACGAGCAGGCCTCGGCCGAGGAGGAGGGGGACCGTGAGCGTGCCGGCCTGCTGCTCGAGATCCTGACGCCGATAGCCAAGAGCTGGCCTTCGCAGTGGTGCCTCGAGGCGAACTCCTTGGCGATCCAGGTCCACGGCGGATACGGCTACGCCCGCGAGTACGACGTCGAGCAGCACTACCGCGACAACCGGCTCAACGCCATCCACGAAGGGACCCACGGCATCCAGGCGATGGATCTGCTCGGACGCAAGGTGACCATGAAGGGCGGCGCCGCATTCGGGGCGCTCTACGAGACGGTCGCTGCGACGATCGACCGGGCCTCCGCGGCCGGGGGAGAGGCGGCCGACCTGGCGGAGCAGCTGAACGTCTCCCTGGCCCGCCTGGCCGAGGTCACCGCCGCCCTCTGGGCGGATCGCGACCCGGAGACCGCCCTCGCCAATGCCAGCGTCTACCTGGAGGCCGCCGGGCACATCGTGATCGCTTGGGCTTGGCTGGAGCAGTTCCTGGCGGTGGGCGAAAGCGCGGGTGACTTCTACGACGGAAAGCGACAGGCCGCCCGGTACTTCTTCCGGTTCGAGCTGCCGAAGACGGCTCCCTGGCTTGACCTCCTGGCCAGCCTCGACACGACCACCCGCGTGATGGAAGACGCCTGGTTTTGAGCGAATCCCGCATCCCCGCCGAACCCGGTTCGGGCTCCCGGCCGTCCGCCACCATCACCAGGAGGATCGAGTTCTCCGATGTGGACGTCTCCGGTCGGTACCACTACTCGACCGCGCTGCGGCTGTTCGAGGCGGCCGAGGTCGAGCTTCTGGAAGGGCTCGGGCTGCTCGGGGAGATCTACACCTCGATGCCGCGTGCCCACATCGAGTTCGACTATCACGCGACCTTGTGGTTCCGGGACGAGGTCGCGGCTACCGTCTCGGTGGCGGAGGTGGGGCGGACCTCGGTGACGTTCGCGTTCGATCTGCGCCGCGACGGCGAGCTCTGCGCGGAGGGAAAGCTGGTGGCCGTCTTCATGAGCGAGGAAGGCGATCCGCGGCCCTGGAGCGACGAGCACCGTCGTCGGTTCGAAGGCGGCTGACCCGGCAGTCCGACCGCGATTCTCGCGGGCCGGTGTGATCGCATCGGCTCGCGGGTAGTACCGGTCACATGCCCGTCGGCTACGTGATCACCCTTGTCATATTCGGGACAGGCATCCTGTCCGCGCTCCTTTCCGTGCGCCGTCCCCGGGCACTGCGGTGGCTGAGCTACCGCCTGGCGGTGTCCATCAACGAGATTCCGTTCCTGATCGCCCTGCTGCTCCTGGCGTCCACGGCACTGGCGCTGCCTGACCTCGATCCAGGCTCTGCCGGATCGATCCTGCTGCTCGGGTTGGTCGTGCTGGAGATCGCGGGACTGGTGGTGGTGCTTCGCCGGGGCCTGGCTGCTGGGCCGGTCGTACGGAAGGCACTGAATGACGGACTGGGCTCAGGCTGGGAGAAGACCATCCGGCCGGGGGACGGGCAAGCGATGGGCTGGCGCCCGTCGATCGTCCGGATCCTCCTCTTTCCGATCGTGCTTTTCGGTCCGGCCATAAAGAGGGAAAGGAACCTCAGTTACGGCGTAGCCGGGAGAGAGAACCTGCTTGATCTCTACCGGCCCCGCCGGCGTGATGGCGACGGGGCGGTGCTGATCTTCATGCACGGAGGTGGCTATCACGGCGGCGGCAAGAGCCGTGAGTCGCGGGCGCTCATCTCCCGGTTGACCCGTCGCGGGTGGACCTGCGTGAGCGCCAACTACCGCCTGCGCCCCGAGGCCGGCTTCACCGAGCATCTCGTCGACATGAAGAGGGTGATCGCCTGGGTTCGGGATCACGGTCACGAATACGGGTTGGATCCAGCGAAGGTCTTCGTTGCCGGCAGCTCGGCCGGGGGACATCTCGCCGCGCTCGCCGCCCTGAATCCGAACGACCCTGAGTTCCAGCCGGAGTTCGGGGACGCCGACACCAGCATCGCCGGTGCGATCTGCCTGTCCGGATACTTCGGGGCGTATTACGGCTCCCGAGATGACCCCGAGGGACCGGCGACTTCGCCGTTCGACTACGTCGACGGCGGGCCGCCGCCGTTCTTCGTCGCCCACGGTGGGCTGGACAGCCAGGTCCCGGTCGAACGGGCCCGCGGTTTCGCCGCTGCCCTCAAACGCGCCTCGACCGGGCCCGGAGACGGGCCGGTCATCTATGCCGAGCTACCGGGCGGCCATCACTCCTTCGACCTCTTCCATTCGTTCCGGTACGAGGCGGTGGTCGATGGCATCGAGGGATTCACGGCCGCCGTGCTGTCCCGCGCCGCGAAAGACGACCGGAACCGGCTCAGTCGATCCGACGCCCGCTGAGCCGCACCAGGACGACGATCACCCCCAGGGCGTAGAGGGGCGTCACCAGGACGTCCCAGATCGCCTCCGTCAGCCACTCTCCGACCATCGAGTGCCCGAGGACGTCGACGGTCAGGTGCGCTCCCAGGCCGGAGAGGAAGCTCGTTCCCAAGGTCAGCGGTATCACCACCGCGAACGTCGGCCAAAACGACCCTCTGACCAGATTGCGGCTGCGTCTCAACGCGGCGATGGGACGCCGGCCCTCGACCTCCACGATGGCGCCCGAAAGCCAGAACCAGGTCATGAAGATCAGGCCGGGAACGATCAGCAGGACCACACCGACGAAGACGATCCCCGTATAGAGGAAGTCGAGCGCGACCAGCCTCCCGAACGGAAGCTTCCGGTAGACGTCGCGAAGCAGGAGCTTGGAGCTCTCGTGGCTGTGCAGGACGAGCAGCGCGACGGCGCCGCTGTAGAAGATCTCGCCGAACAGCGTCGAGGCGGACCGCAGCGCGACGACGACGAGGTTGCTGAGGCTCAGGAGCAGCCCCTCGTCCGTATCGATCGTCCCGACGTCCCGGGTGAGCACCTCGACGAGGGCGAGCGGGGTGAGGATCACGACGCCGAGGATCAGCAGGATCACGGCATGCCGTCGGTAGAGGGCTCCGATCTGCCGGTAGGTCGAGATGGGCTGGACCGGACGGGCCACAGCCTGTTCCTCGCTCGAATCCGCGGTCACTTCCGGCCGATCTCTCCGAGGTGGGTGTGGGAGAAGCTGTCTTCGTACTTCAGCCCGTATCCGAAGGTTCGGTCAACGCCGATGTGGAACGCCCAGAGCAGAGCCACGAATGCCGCCCAGCGCAGATCCCCGACCACCGAGATCAGCCCCAGCAGGCCGGGCCCGATATACGAGTGGGCCAGGTTGTAGACCCAGGCACCGATAGCGGGGCCTGCCAGGTAGCCGAGAAAGGAGAGATCGAAGACGAGAAACAGGACGATCAGCCACCACCAGTCGAACCCTGACTCGACGAAGAGAGCCACGGCAACGACTGCGATCGCGGCGTTCTCGGCTCGCTGAAAGAGGATCGGCAGACGGCCGTTGGTTCGCAGTGCGGGGGAGCTTGGTTTGGGCCGGTCCATTCACTCAGCCAACAGCCTCGGCCGGACGGAAAGCCAGGATAAGCTCGGGCCGTGGCGAATCGAGTCGACCATGGGGGAGTGGCCGGGGTCCTGCGGTGGCTGAGACCGGCCGTCCTGATCCTTTTCGCCTTCGCGTTCGTCGGTCTCGTCCCGTCGGGTTCACAAGCCGCCCCCGGCAAGGACGCAGCCCGGGAGCTCGCCGAGAAATACTCGCCGGTGATGATGCTCCGGGAGCAGGAGGATCCTCTCTGCGGCACCGACGGGGAGCAGTACCAGCCGATGCCGGTCGACGCGATCTTCGACAACCCGGACGTCACCCTGATGGTGAACCGGGAAGGAGGGGGAACCGAACCGGTCAGGAAGGCCCCGTCAAGGGCCGAGATCGCGGCTGCCAGCGACGAGCACTTCATCGACCTTCCCGGAGATCCGCTCGGCGACACCTGCGTCTACTCGAAGGATTTCGACGCCATGAAGCGGGCCGGCAAAGTCCCGGCGAGCGTCTACGCCCATATCTCCCGCGAACCCGGAAAGCGGGGAATTGCGCTCCAGTACTGGTTCTACTGGTACTTCAATCAGTTCAACGACCTGCATGAGGGCGACTGGGAGGGCATGCAGATCACCTTCGACGTGGACACCCCCGAGGAGGCACTGGCCACGGAGCCCGGGGAGATGATCCTCTTCCAGCACGCCGGCGGGGAACGGGCCGAATGGTCGGACTCCAAGGTTCAGAAGGAAGGGAACCGTCCGGTCGTCTATCCCGCCGCGGGATCCCACGCGACCTTCTACATGCCCGCGATCTTCGTCCAGAACGGGTCCCGGGGCTCCGGGGTCGGGTGCGACATCACCTCCGACCCGCTGCGGAGGGTCGACCCGAAGCCGATCCTCCTTCCGGACGAACCGCAGGACGGCGGCGAGTTCGGCTGGCTTTCCTTCGACGGCCGTTGGGGCCAGAAGGAGAAGGGATTCAACAACGGCCCGACCGGGCCCCAGACCAAGACCCAGTGGTCGCAACCGTTCAGCTGGATGAGCGAACAGCGCCGGTCGAGCCCGCGGATGCCCGGCGGCAGCATCATCGGGCCGCAGGCCACGAACGCCTTCTGCGGAGTGATCGTGGAAGCGACCGGCCTGCTGAACCTGCAGCAGGCGAATCCGCTCTCGGCCTACCTGATCCTGATCGCCCTGGTCGGTGCCGCCGTGCTGCTCTTCGGGGTGACCAAGTGGCGTCCCGTCCGCGCCGATGCCGTGCGGCTCCAACGGAGCTACGGGCAGATAGTCGGGGCTGCGGTCAAGCTCTACCGTGCCCACTGGCGGGTGTTGGCCGTGCTGGCGGCGGTGGCCATCCCGATCGTCGGGGGAACCCAGGGAATCGCCGGGGAGTTGGGTGATTCATCCACCGGAAACCAGTTCGCGCTCGCCTTCGCCGATCTGATCATCACCTTCGGTCGTCCGATCGCGACGGCGATCGTCGCCGCAACGGTGATCGTGTTCATCCGGAACCTCATGGAAGGAAACGGGAAAGCCGGGGTGCGCGCATCTTTCCTCGGCACGAAGGCCCGGTTCTGGCGGGTGGTGGTGGCCCAGATAGCCGCAACCGTCGGGGTGATCCTGATGGCGATCACGGTCATCGGCATCCCGTTCGCCATCCGGTACCTCGTCGCCTGGAGCTTCGTCCAGCAGGAAGTCCTGATGACCGACAAGTCGATCCGGGAATCGTTCCGCGGCAGTGCGGATCTGGTCCGGGGTCGCTGGTGGCATGCGCTGCGGACGATCGCCCCGCTTCAGCTGCTCGGGGTCATCCTGGGTCCGTTCCTGGGGCTGATCCTGATCTTCACCTCCCTGCCGTTGCCGCTGGTGAACGTGATCGCGTCCCTCGTCTACGCCCTGATGATCCCGTTCACCGCGATGGGAACCACGCTTCTCTACTTCGACCTGCAGGTCCGGGCGGAAACGGAGCCGGTGAAGAGCCGCAGGTCTCGGCTTCCGTGGAAGCGGACGCCGCAGCCCGCCTCATGACGGCAGCTTCTGTCGCAGGCTGAGGACGGGCTCGAACCGGTCGCCGTCTTTCCGGATGCCCCTGATGACCGGATCGGGACCGAATCGAAGCCGGCCGGCATCACCGTCGTCCAGCGCTGACCGAAGGCTTTCCCAACCGACCGGAAGCGAGACCGACGGCGTCGGCGTGGCCCGCATCGAGTAGACCGCGACCGTGGTCTTGTGCTCCGAGTTCTGGCTCCAGTCGATCAGGACCTTCCCGGGCCGAAGGTCCTTTCGCATCTTCGATACCACCCGGTCGGGCATCTCCTCCTCGAATGCCCGGGCCAGCGCGTGCGCGAACTTCCCGGTCTCCCCGTAAGAGGCTTTGGAGTTGAGCGGGACATAGACCTGGATGCCTTTCGATCCGGACACCTTGGGCACCGAGTCCAGCCCCTGAACGCCCAGGGTCCCGTGGATCAGCAACGCGACCTCGGCGCAGTCGAGGAGGTCGGCCGGCTTCCCGGGGTCGAGATCGAAGACCATCGCCTCGGGCCGGGACCGTGTCTCCGCCTTCGCCAAGGAGACATGGAGCTCGACGCACGCCAGGTTCGCCACCCAGACGAGCGTGGGCAGGTCATTGACCAGGCAGTACTCGACGGTCCGCTTCGCCGAGTCGCTCTCTATGGCTGCGGTGGCAACCCAATCCGGCCGGAAATCGGGGCAGTGCTTCTCCCAGAAACCCTCTTCGTCGACGCCGCTCGGGAATCGCCTCATCGTCAGCGGGCGGTCACGGAGGTGGGGGAGCAGCACCGGTGCGACGGCGGCGTAATAGTCGATGAGGTCACGCTTCGTGAAGCCGGTTTCCGGGAAGAGCACCCGGTCGAGGTTGGTGAGCTTGATCTCCCGTCCGTCCACCGCGAGCGTCGACCGGTCCGGGCCGCCCTGCGCCCCGTTCGTGATCCGCAGGCTCCGACTCAGCCTCATGCCCGTCATCGTTCCTCCCGCACCACTTCGTCGGGATCCTTGTCGGGACGAAAGCCCACGAAGACAGGGTTTCTGAGACGCCCGTCGCGGGTCCATTTCGTGAACTTGACCTCGACGACCATTCGGGGCTCGCACCACACCGCGTCGCGGGGAATCGCGACCAGGTCGGCGCCGGTGAAGGGTGGGGTCGCGGCCACGGATGCCCCGAGCTCGTCTCTCAGCGTCGAAAGGACGCGGTCGTCCATGCCGGTGCCGACCCGTCCGGCGAAGCGAAGTCCTCGTACGCCTGGTTCGCGATAGCCGAGGAGGAGCGAGCCCAGGGTGCGGGCCCGGTGTCCCTTGCCAGGAAGCCAGCCCCCGACCAGGAGCTCCTGTCGTCTTTCGTTCTTCACTTTCATCCAGTAGCTCGTACGCGATCCGGACACATACGGGCTGTCGGGCCTCTTCGCCACGATTCCTTCAAGACCCAGGCGATCGGTGGCGGCGAGAACCTCGGAGAGCTCACCGTCGATCCGTGCGGGCACGGCCCACCGATCGCCGGCGAGATCGAGTGATTCGAGCCGCTTCCGGCGCTCCGAGTACGACCGGGACCGCAGGTCCTGCCCGTCGCTCCAAAGCAGATCGAAGATCATGAAGTTCACTTCGAGACCACGTTCACGGCGAACCTGCATCTGCTGAAAGTCGGACCTGCCCTCCGAGTCGAGGACGACGAGCTCCCCGTCGAACACCTTGCCTCTGGCGGCCGTTTCGTCGGAAAGGCGGGCGAGCTCGGGATACGCGGCCGTTATGTCGTCGAGTCGGCGACCCTGCAGCCGCAGGGTGGATTCGCAAAAGGCGATCGCCCGGTACCCGTCCCACTTGACCTCGAAGTCCCAGGGGCTCGAATGATCAGGGTCCCCGAGCTTGGCCTTCATCGGCTCTATCTGACTTGGCATCGCGGGAGGGGGCACAGACCACAATTACCCGTGCCTCCGATTCGTCAAGCGCTCAACGGGGTACGTGGCTCCCATGGCGCCACGCTCGATCTGGAACGGCACGATCGCTTTCGGCCTGGTCAAGGTCCCCGTGAAGCTGTTCTCGTCGATCGATCCGAAGGGGATCGCGTTTCGCGAGATCCACACCAAGGATGATTCGCTCCTTCAGCACCGGCGGGTCTGCAAGGTCGAGGGAACGGTCGTCGAACGGGACGAGGTGAAGAAGGGATTCGAGGTGGCCGCCGGGGAGTACGTGCTGCTCGAGTCCGACGAGATCAAGGCTGCCTCCGGGCAACACCCGAAGACGATCGAGATCCAGGAGTTCGTGGACGTCGACGAGATCGACCCGTTCTTCTTCAGCAAGTCGTACTACCTGGGAGTCCGTGACTTCGCCGAGCCCTACGCGCTGCTGGCCGCGGCTCTCGACCGGACATCGAAGGCCGGCATCGGCAGGTTCACCTTTCACAACCGGGAGTACCTGGTGGCGGTCCGGGCACGGGGTGACCGCCTGATCCTCCACACGCTCCGCTTCGCGGACGAGATCGTCGACCCGGCCGACCTGAAGCTGCCGGAGGGTGGCAAGGCGCCCACCAGGAAGGAGGTGACCATGGCCCGAAAGCTGGTCGAAGGCTTGACCGAGGAGTTCGATCCGGGAGATTTCCACGACGAGTACCGGGCCGCCGTCATGGACCTCATCGAGCGCAAGGCGACCGGCAAGAAGGCGCCGAAGCGTCGCCGGCGGAAGCAGCGGGAGACGGGCGATCTGGCGACCGCCCTCGAGAAGAGCCTCGCGGCGCAGGGGGCGAAGTCCTGATGCCTCGGCCGCTCTGGAAGGGAACCGTCTCCTTCGGACTCGTCAGCGTGCCGGTCGAGATGTGGTCGGCCGTGAGGCCGCGCGGGATCAGCTTCCGCGAGATCCACGTGACGGATGGCTCCCCGGTCAAGCACGTCCGGTACTGCGCCGCGGAGGACAAGCCGGTCGATCCGTCGGAGACGGGACGCGCCTACCAGCTCGACGACGGGCGGTTGATCCGGGTCACGGACGAGGAGCTCGAGCTCCTCGAGCCTGAGAAGACCCAGACGATCGAGATCGAGAGCTTCACCCCCCGAGACGAGGTCGACCCGGTCCGGTTCGATCATCCCTACTACCTCGTGCCGGGCGACCAGACGGTCGGCACGACCCGTGCCTACCGCCTCCTCGTCGAAGCGATGGAGGAGGGGGACCTGCTCGCTCTCGGCAAGTTCGTGATGAGAAGCCGGGAGTACCTGGCCGCGATCCGGGTCCGCGGCCCCGCCCTGGCGCTTTCGACGATGCATTTCCCGGCCGAGATTAGGGCGATGGAGAACGTGCCCGGACCGGAGGAAGCTCCCGACGAGGACGCGCTCGAGAACGCCGTGTCGGTGATCGGCGAGCGCACGAAGCGCTGGGAGCCGGGCGAGTTCGAAGACGAGCACCGCGAGCGGCTCATGAAGGTGATCAGGAAGAAGCGACGCGGCGCCACGATCAAGGCTCCCCGCACGGAGGAAGAGGAGGCCCCGACCGCCGCTCCGGACCTGATCGCCGCGCTGAAGGAGACGCTGGCCCAGTCCCGTGGCAAGCGGCGGAAGCCACGGGATCTCAGCGGTCTCTCCAAGGATGAGCTCTACAAGCTGGCGAGCGAACGAGGGCTCAAAGGCAGGTCCTCGATGAGCAAGACCCAGCTGCTGAGTGCCCTGAAGAAGTAGGTCCGCGGACCCGCCGAGCTGCCAGGTAGCATCGCGCCCAATGAGCAACGAGCATGCCGTCGTGGCCCTTCCGGCCGCCGGTAACTACCCGGTCCCTGATGACCACGGCACGCATGTCGTCGAACGCGCCTGGGATGGCGAGGTCTGGACCGACGAAGTCCGTCCCGCCCCCGCCGGCACGGAGCTGCCGAGGTACAAGCGCCACATCTTCGGCTTCCTGCGTAACCCCGGTTGGAAGCTCCTGCTCCTGCTGATCGTCGTGACCGGTGCCGCCTCGGCGCTTTGGGCCACCGACCGGGAGGCAAGCTGGGTGCACGGCGCCCAGCTCCTGATGCCGCCGCTCTCGCTGATCGCCACGGCCACGGTCATGCTCGCGCTGTTCATCTTCCTCAACCGGCGGGTCGGCTTCAACCGGATCAGCCCGGATACCCGCCGTGCGATCGTCAAGTGGGGCCTGCTCTCGGCCGTGGTCGGATTCGCGTTCGCCTTCGCGGTCGAGATCCTCATCCCGAAGATCTTCGGCCAGAGCATGCGCGACGAGAAGGCATGGTCGTTGCTGGCCGGTCCTGCCGAGGAGACCGGGAAGCTCTTGCTCCCGGTGATCCTCTGGATCAAGGGACGGTTCCGGTTGCCGCGGGAGGGCTACATGCTGGTGCTGGTCTCGGCCGCCACCTTCGGGATCTTCGAGAGCACGGAGTACGCGCTCAACCCGGAGCACTGGGAGCCGAGTCGCGTCGTCCTGGAGCTGATGCACCCGATGTTCACCGGGTTCATCGCCGCCGTCGCCTGGCGCGTCGCCTGGAACCGGGAATCCTGGTTCACGGGTGCCGCAATCGGCGCTTGGCTGATCGCCGTCTTTGCCCACAGCATCAATGACTTCATCGTTCTCGACGGTTTCGCCGAGGGGCTTCTCGGATTCGTCAGCATCGCCGCGGTGGTGATCATGTACCTGTTCCAAAAGCACGCCGCCCGTCAGCTGGTCCCGCCGGACAACGTCGGCCTGGTCTCGCCCCACTGGCGCCCGAGGGCCAAACGCGCCTAATAGTAGAAGCACAATTCATGAATTTGCTATGATGCGTTGATTCGGGGGCCTGGAGGTGGGGTTCCACTTCCATCGGAGCCCTGGCTCCCAAGGGGTCACATGACCGATCGAGTCAACGAGCCGCGCCGTTCGATCCGGGCGCTGCGGTCCATTTCCCGTGGCGGGCTGAAAGCGCTCGCCGTCGGGGCGTTCCTGACGCTTGGTTTCGGCCACGTTTCCGCAAACGCCGCCACGACCGGCATGGTGGGCCTGGGAGAGGCCTCGACGTACGCGGTGCTCAGCGGCGCTTCGGTCGGCAACACCGTAAGCGCGGTCGGCGCGCCCCACACGACGATTCGCGGCGATCTCGGCGTGAAGGCGAACACGGCGCCCGGCGGCTTCCCGCCCGGCGTGGTCACCGGCGCCATCCGGTTCGGCAGCACGGTGGATCAGGCGCATGCGGGAATGGTGTCCGCCTACGACGAGATCTCCTCCCGACCGGGCGGAACTCCGCTCGACGGGGCGCTGGCAGGTGCCCGGATCCCGCCGGGCCTTCATGCCATCGCCGGTGCCGCCTCCAACACGGGCACGGTGACTCTCGACGGCGAGGGCGACCCGGACGCCGTCTTCGTCTTCCAGGTCAACGGCGCACTTTCGTTTGCCGCCGGAAGTCAGGTCGTCCTGGCCAACGAGGCCAGGGCATCCCGTGTGTTCTGGCAGGTGAACGGGGCGGGCGCAGTCGGAGCGGACGGCGGCTTCACCGGCACCCTGATCGCCATGGACGCGATCGCCATGGGCAACGGAACCGTCGTCAACGGGCGTGCATTCGCGCGAAACGGTGCTCTAACGCTCGACAACAACCAGTTTTTCAGCGCGCCTCCGGCGGTGACGATCGACGGGGGAGAGTCGGTGCACACGACCGATCCGGCACCGACTATCAGGGGCACTACGGATGTGGAGGCACCTGCGACCGTGACGGTGACAGTTGCGGGCCAGACCCTGACGGCAACTCCCGTCGACGGGATCTGGTCGGTGACCTCGATGGCTTTGGCGAACGGCACCTACCCCGTGTCGGTGGCGGTTCGTGACGGCGCCGGCAACCCGGGGACGGCCACGCAGCAACTGACGATCGACACGGTTCCCCCGGAGATCACCCTCGAGGGCGGGCCTTCCGTGACGACCAACGATCGGACTCCGACGATCGCCGGGACCTCCGACGCCGCGGCCGGCACCTTCGTCCGTGTCACCGTGGCTTCTCAGTCTCTCGTCGCCGTGGTTCACGTCGGCGGGACTTGGAACGTGAGAGCGGCAGCGCTAACCGACGGCCACCACCCGGTCACCGCTTCGGTAAGCGACCCCGCGGGGAACGAAAGTAGTGCAAGTCAGAATCTCAGCATCGACACGACCGGACCGGTGGTCGCGATCTCCGGCGGCCCGGAGGCGCTGACCAACGACGCGACGCCGCGAATCTCCGGGAGCGTGGACGTCGACCCGGGCTCGCTGGTCTCGGTGTACGTCGCGAACGAGACGGTCACCGGCACGGTCGGCGACGGTGGATGGTCGGTGACCGCGGCGGAGTTGCCGGACGGCCCGCATCGCGTCGTCGTTAGGGTCGCCGACGCCGCCGGCAACCGGGCGAGGGCGACCCAGATGCTCACAGTTGACACCGCTGCGCCGCGGATAACCATCGATGGCGGAGCCACGGCGGCCACCCGTCAGGCCCGTCCGACCCTCGCGGGAACCTCCGACGGCGCGCCGGGCGCCACCATCACCGTTTCGATCGGCGGACGCTCGATGACGACTCTGCTCCAGCCGAACGGTAGGTGGAACACGAACGCGGGCGCGGTCGCCGACGGGAGATGGACGGTTCAGGCGTCGGTCCGGGATCCGGCAGGCAACTCCGGCACCGCCGTCCAGTCTCTCTCCAAGGACACGAAGGCGCCGAACACCAGGATCACCAAGCGTCCGCGAAAGCAGACGTTCCAGCAACGCGTCGCCTTCAGGTTCGCGTCCCCCGAGAAGGGGTCCACATTCAAGTGCCGTATCGACGGCAAGCCGTTCAGGGCCTGCCGCTCCCTGGTCAAGTACAAGGTCCGGCGGGGCGTCCACACGTTCCGGGTGCGGGCGATCGATCCGGCCGGCAATGCCGACCCGACCCCGGCCACGTACCGGTTCAGGGTCCGGGTCCGGTGATCCTCCCACGATGACTCGTCGATTCGCGGCGGGCTGACTGTTCCCCCGACGATCGGCTTGACCCGGCGGGTCGTGCCCGGATAGGTTGGAGTGTGGCTTTCCGAGCTACAGGAGCACAGTTCGGAACCGGGCTGATTCTGGCGATGCTCGCGACTTTGCTCGCCTCGGCCGTGATTGCTTCGAGCGCTTCGGCCGGGGTGGTGACCGTCGCCGGCACCACGGTCCAGTACGACGCCACCGCGGGTGAAGTCAATTCCCTGGATGTGGCGATGGACGGAACCGGCTACGTGTTCACCGAAGCTCCGGGGGTGACGATCACCGCCGGAGCGGGATGCACCGTGACCCTCGGGATCGGACGGTGCCCCCTGGGGCCGACCAGGCTGCAGGTCAACCTGCTCGACGGAGACGATGCCGTCCGAGTCGATCCGTCGGCGGGCCCGCCACTCACCTACTACACACTTATCGGCGGGCCGGGCGCGGACGTCATGAGCAACGGGTCGGCCGTCACCGGCCAGCAGAACGGCGATGCCGGAAACGACTCCTTGACGGGGGGAGCCGGCACGGACTCTCTCCTGGGTGGAGACGACGACGATCAGATCGCCGGTGGTCCGGGAAGAGATCAGCTCTACGACGGGGCGGGATCCGACCAAGTCGACGGCGGCCCGGGTCCCGACACCTTCCGGGCGCAGCCCACGCCAGATGGCGCCGACCGTTTCCGCGGTGGCCCCGACAGCGATCGGATCGACTTCTACGATCGACTGACGCCGGTGACGGTGAGCCTCAACGACATCGCCGACGATGGCGGATCCTGCCCCGGCGCCGGCTGTGAGAACGACGACATCGGCAGCGACATCGAAAGCGTCGGAGGCACCCGCGGCGCCGATCGGTTGACGGGCTCCGCCGGTTCCGAATCGTTGTCCGGGGCTGAGGGAGACGATGTGATCGACGGGCTCGCCGGCAACGACTTCCTCAATGGCGACGAGGGCGATGACACCCTGCGGGGAGGTGCCGGGAACGACTTGCTCCAGGGTGGTTCCGGGGCGGACAACCTCGATGGCGGGGTTGGGGACGACATCGTCAGGCCGGACTTCAACGACGAGTCGTCGGACAGCGTGGGAGGCGGCGTGGGCTTCGACACGATCGGCACCGAACCGTATTTCGAGCCGGTGAAGATCTCCCTGAACGGGATCGCAGACGACGGTGTCCGCAATCCGGACCGCACATCCCCGCCGGACAACGTCCGGTCCGATGTCGAGGTCCTGCTCGGCAGTGACGGGCCCGACCTGCTCACCGGCAACGGCGGCGACAACCTGCTGGTCGGTGGCGGAGGTGCGGACCGTCTGCTCGGCCGTGGTGGCGCCGACGAGATCCATGGTGGTCGCGGCGCCGACGTGATCGACGGCGGCAAGGGTTCGGACCTCCTCGACGGAGGGTCCGGAGCCGACCGGTTCAAGGCTCGAGACTCGCGGCGCGACGAGCTTCGCTGCGGTGCCGGGATCGACCGCGGTGCCGCCGACCGCAAGGACCGTCGGGGCCCGGATTGCGACAAGGTCAAGGTCCCTCGTCGGAAGGCACGACGGTGAACCGGTCAGCACCCGCGCTCCTTGCGGCGATCGCCGCCCTGGCTTCGCTTGCCCTGGTGCCTTCAGCGGCCTCGGCGGGGAGCGTCTCCGTCGCGTTCGAAGACCTCAACTTCAACTCGTCTCTCGTCGAGACCAACCGGGTCACCATCGCACGGACCGGAGCAAACTACGTGATCACCGACGACGGGACGCCGCTGACGGCCGGTTTTGGCTGCGTCACCGTCGCCGCGAACCAGGCGACCTGCCCGGCGGCCGGGATCACCGACATCGGCGTCTCCCTGGGACCGGGAAACGACCGCGCCGTCTTCGGCGGTGGGATCCCGGGTGACGTACGGATCCGTCTCGTTGGTGACTCCGGCGACGATGAGCTGGCCGCAGCCGCCAACAGCCGCACCGATCTATACGGGGGCGAAGGAAACGACGTCCTGACCGGCGGCGCGAGCGGCGACTATCTGGTCGGGAACGAAGGAGCCGACATCCTCGAGGGCGGGGCCGGCAACGACGGCTTCCGGCCCGGACCGGGTGATGACGTCGCGAACGGCGGCCCCGGCGGGGACGACTTCGAGACCGATCCGGCACCGGACGGCGCCGACCGTCTTCGGGGCGGATCCGGCGTCGACTCCGCTTCCTACGGAAGCCGCAGCGAGTCTGTATCGCTGACTCTCGACGACCAGCCCAACGACGGGGCTGGCTGCCCGGGCCCGGGATGCGAGGGCGATGATGTCGGAAGCGACATCGAACGGGTCAGCGGAGGGTCGGGGGACGACTCCCTCGCCGGCGGCTCACGTTCGGTCGAGCTGTCCGGCTATGAGGGCGGCGATCTGGTGGTCGGCGGCCCGGGCAACGATCGCCTGAGCGGCGACGACGGCGACGACATCGTGCGCGGCGCCGGTGGCGATGATGTCCTGCGGACCGGGATGGGATCCGATCAGGCTGACGGTGGCGCCGGCGATGACGTGATGCGGGCGGAGACGCAGGACTCCGCTGCCGACATCTATCGCGGAGGCCTCGGCGAGGACACCGTCACCTACTCGTTCGAAGACCGGCCGCTCAGGATCGATCTCGACGGCCGGCCGGACGACGGCCCGGCTGGACGAGGCGACAATGTCATGGCGGATGTCGAGAACCTCGTCGGCGGTGGCGGTGACGACGTGCTGGTCGGAAACCGCAGCGCGAACGACCTCGCCGGCGGGGGAGGGGCCGACCGGCTCAGCGGTGGCGCTGGCCCGGATGGGCTCCACGGCGGCACCGGCAACGACCGGCTGATCGGTGGCAAGGGACGGGATCTGCTCGACGGCGGGACAGGCGCGGACCTGTTCCGGGCCAGAGACCGCCGGCCGGACCAGCTGCTCTGCGGGGGTGGCGTCGATCGCGGCGCCGCGGACCGGGCGGACGGTCGTGCCGGGGACTGCGAGAAGGTCAAGGTCCCGAAGAAGAAGAAAAAGAAGAGGCGGCGATGAAGCTGCGAACCGTGATCCCGTTGGCGGTCGCATTGCTGGCCGTCCTGACCGCACCCGGGGCGGCGTCGGCAGCGACCGTGGAAGTCTCCTCCGGCAACAGATTGCTCTACTTCGCCGCCGGTGGTGAGACGAACGATCTGACCGTGTCGCAGGCCGGTCCGGTCTGGACGTTCAGGGACCCGGGCGCCACGGTCACCCCCGGTACCGGTTGCGCATCGGTCGGTCTGAATGAGGCCGCCTGCACCGTGAGCGGCCCCCTGGCGTCCATCCGTATCGACCTGGGCGACCTCGACGACAGGGCGGTCGGAGACGCTTCGGTGCGTGAGCCGGAGGGCAACTCCGAACCCTTCAACATCAACGGCGGTCCCGGGAACGATCTGCTGATCGGGCCACCCAACGTGGAGAGCCACCTACGCGGCGCGGATCTGTACTTCGACGGGCCCGGTGACGACGAGCTCCTCGGCGGCAACCGCGACGACGACCTCCATGGCGGCGACGGCAACGATCAGTTGGACGGCAAAGGCGGAAGGGACGAGCTGGACGGGGGCTTGGGCGTTGACCTGGTCAGGGGTGGCGACGGGGGCGACTCCTTCGAATCGGACGTGCGCGGCCCGGATGGCGGGGACACGCTAATCGGCGGCAAGGACAACGACCGGCTCATGTACGAGGGACCGGAAAGGGTCGCGATCAGCGTGAACGGACAGCCCGATGACGGCTACGGATGTCCCGGGCCCGGCTGCGAGGGCGACAACGTCGGTCCCGACATCGAGTCGATCCAGACCGGCGAGGGCGACGACGTGATCACCTTGGGTGCGATCTCGAACGACGTCAACAGCGGGGGCGGCAACGATGTCGTCAATGGCGGCGGGGGTCACGACTACCTATACGGGGCGGCCGGTGATGACCGGATCTCGGGTGGATCCGGAGACGACTACTTCTACGGCAGCGACGGCAACGACCGCATCTCCGGAGATGCCGGGGACGACTTCTTCGAATACGACTACTACAGCCCCGACGGCCCCGACTCCTTCGCCGGTGGCCCCGGCAGCGACCTTGTCAGCTACGCCAACTCCTTCGATGGCGTGCGGGTCTCGCTCGACGGTCGGGCGAACGACGGACCGCCAGGCAAAGGCGACAACATCGGCCGGGACGTCGAGGACGTGATCGGGACCGACGGAGCCGACGTCCTGATCGGCAGCAAGGCGGCCAACGAACTCACCGGCCTCGGCGGCGCCGACCGTCTGGTGGGAGGGAACGGGGCCGACGGCCTGATCGGCGGGGCCGGCCGTGACCAGCTCGTTCCCGGTGCGGGAGCGGATGCCTTGGACGGCGGTTCCGGGAACGATCTGCTGAAGGCCCGCGGAGGCGGGCGAGACGATCTCCTGTGCGGCGCAGGCACTGACCGGTTCAGCTCCAACCGTGGTGACCGCGTCAGTCGCGACTGCGACCGCCGGCTCAAGCCCAAGAAGAAGCGCAAACGGTAAACGCCGCGTCTCGCGTCACCCTCCGCACCTCGGCCCTGTCCACCCCGAGGTAGCGCGAGTTGTACCCCCGATAGGGGCAAAAGCGACGTTACCTCCAACGAGCGGTCGGGTGGTCGGGGCGCCGGGACGTCTCACGGGCCGGGAAATCGCATCCTTGACAGAAGACGCATCACGATATATCGTTATGTATCGAAATGAGATACATGATGAAAGGAGCACCAATGCACGGTGCCAACTTTGAGGTTCCACGCGAACGTGGACGATTCGACGCAGGGAACGACCCCCGCGAGACAGCCGGCCCGGAGTTCTTCGGCCGGGGCAGGCATCACCGCCACCGGCATCCGGACGGCGAGTTCGGCGGATCCCGAGGCCCGCGAGGCTTCGGGCGATCCCGTCACGGCAGAGGCCGGCGCGCGCGGCGCGGCGACATCCGTCAGGCGATCCTGATGCTGCTGGACCAAGAGCCCCGCAACGGCTACGGGCTGATGCAGGAGATCGAGGAACGGAGCGGCGGCGCCTGGCGTCCCAGCCCGGGCTCGGTGTATCCGGCGCTCTCGCAACTCGAGGACGAGGGACTGGTGGTCGCGACCGAGACCGAGGGCCGCAAGACGTTCACCCTCACCGACGAGGGTCGTGAGAACGTCGAGGCCAACCGCGAACGGAATGACACCCTCTGGGAGTCGGCCGGCCGTGGCGGTTCGAGCGAGCTCGGTGAGCTCCGCAACTCGACCAAGGCCTTGGCGATCGCCGCCCGTCAGGTGGCGGAGACCGGAAGCGACCAGCAGCTGAAGGACGCGCGCGAAGTCGTGGACGAAGCGCGCCGCCGGCTCTACGGGATCCTCGCCGGTCAGCCGGAGGACCAGACGGAGGAGTAGGGGCGGGGCCTGGGGCCTGAGGCTTCAGGGTCCGTGAGGCTCCTGCACGAAAAGCGCCCGCCGATGGCGGGCGCTGTTCGTCAGGTCCGCCAGAAGCTACGGCGTGGGGCTGGGAACGATGCGCATCCAGGGGCGCCGCTCTTCCC
>JBEBXB010000008.1:0-19774 GCA_040391885.1 Conexibacter woesei
GCAAGGAGCGGACCGAGGCGGAGATGCGCCAGTGGCTGGCCGACCGGGAGGTCGAACCGGAAGAGATCGACCGGGTGGTCGGGTTCCTGATCGAGAACCTGGCCATCGACGATGCCCGCTTCGCCGACGCCTATACCGCTGACAAGCGCGAGCTTGCCGGCTGGGGCAGCGAACGCATCGAGCAGAAGCTGCGGTCCCGGGGGATCTCCCCGGGACTGGTGAGGGCCGCGATCGCCCGGGAAGAGGAAGAGTCCGAAGTGGATCGGGCGGTCCGGGTACTGCGGGACCGCGAAGCGGATCTCACCGATGACCGGGGCCGGAATCGGGCGCTCGGCTTGCTCGCCCGGCGTGGATACAGCCTGGAGGACGCTTACGCCGCCATCCGGCGGTTGCGTCGGGACGAGTGAGCCTCCGGGGCCGCTGAGACGAACGGCTACCCTTGTCTGACCGTGGCCCGTGGCTCCTTCCTAACTTCCTGGTTTCGCTCCCTGGCCTCTTCGGACGAAGAGGATGACTCGACTGCGAGCAACGGCGGCCCACCGAAGCTGAGCCGCAGCGGATCGGACCCCGCGGACGCCCAGGCCGAGCTTCAAGCCCGGCGCGAGGAGATGGTCCGCCTCGAAGAACGAACCCTGCGGGACATGGAGTCCGCCCGGATCCAGCTGCGTGAAGCCGAACGACGATCGGACCTCCTGGACGAACGCCAACGGGAAATCGATCAGGCCGCCTCCGCGCTGGCGGCCGAACGGGAGCGACAGCTCGGCGAACTGGAACGGATCGCGGGCCTGAGCCAAAGCCAGGCGAAACGCGTCCTTCTCAAAGAGGTGGAGGAGGAGGCCGGTCACCAAGCGGCCCTGACCATCAAGCGGATCGAAGACGAGACCAAGCTCGAAGCCGAACGGCGGGCGCGAGGGATCCTCGCCGTGGCGATGCAGCGTCTGGCATCCGTGCAGTCGGTAGAAGGAAACACGCAGGCGATCCACCTTCCCAGCGAGGAGATGAAGGGCCGGATCATCGGCAAGGACGGGCGCAACATCCGCACCCTCGAAGGGCTCACCGGTGTCGACATCATCATCGACGAGACCCCGGAGACAGTGGTCCTCTCCAGCTTCGACGGGGTTCGCCGGGAGGTGGCGCGACTCACACTTGAGCAGCTCATCGCCGACGGTCGCATCCATCCCGCGTCCTGCGAGGCCGCGTACGAGGAAGCGGTGTCGCGCATAGACGACGTGATGATCGAAGCCGCGGAATCCGCTCTGCTCGACGCGAAGGTCACCGGAGTGCATCCGGAATTGGTCCGTCTGCTCGGTCGGCTCCGCTTCCGCACGTCCTACAGCCAGAACGTCCTCGCTCACCTCGTGGAATGCTCCCACCTGGCGGCGATGATGGCCGCGGAGCTCGGCGCCTCCGTCGAGATCGCCCGCCGCGCCGCACTGCTCCACGACATCGGCAAGGCGGTCACCCACGAGGTGGAAGGCACCCACGCCGAGATCGGGGCCAGGCTGGCCCGCCGCTACGACGAGATCGACGCGGTCAGCCACGCCATTGCCGCTCATCACAACGAGATCGAGCCGGTGACCGTCGAGGCCGTGATCGTCCAAGCCGCCGATGCGCTTTCCGGCGCCAGGCCCGGTGCCCGCGGAGACTCCCTCGAGCAGTACGTGACCAGGCTCGGTGACCTGGAGGAGATCGCCCGCCGTCAACCCGGAGTCCGCAAGGTCTATGCGATGCAGGCGGGACGCGAGATCCGCGTGATCGTCGACCCCGGGGAGGTCGACGACCGAGCCGTCGCCGTGATCTCGCACGAGATCGCGACCGCGATCGAGCGAGAGATGCAGTACCCGGGCCAGATCAAGATCACGGTCATCCGGGAGCTGAGGTCTAGCGCTGTCGCCAAGTGAGGGCCCGGCCCGGCCGACGGGCCCACACCGTGGGCCATCGAACCGGTCGCGTCGCCGTCTGCTCCGCTAGGATTCGCCGCAAATGGAGATCAAGACCGTCTTTCTCATCTTCGGCATCTCGCTTGCCGTTTTTTCCGTCATCGTCAGCTTCTTCGGACTCAGGGTCAAGAATTTCCCGAACCGCGGCGCCCTCATCGGTTTGATCGCCGTCGGCGCCCTCCTCGTCGCCGGCACCGCCACTTACGCCGTGAAGCTCTCGGTCGAGGAAGCCGAGGAACGCGAGCACGGCGATCAGCACATCATCGGCGAGGAAGCCTCCGTCTCCCCGCTGCGGATCCCCGCCGGCGTCTCCTGAGCCACGACGGCGCCGCCCGGCGTCGGTTATTTGCATGACTGCCTGCCGGGCCCACCGGTAAGCTCGGCTGCGATGAAGAAGTTTCACGTCACCACCTTCGGGTGTCAGATGAACGAGCACGACTCCGAGCGGATGAAGGGCATGCTCACCTCGCTCGGCTACACCGAAGTCGAGGAGCGTGACGGTGCCGATCTGATCCTGTTCAACACCTGTTCCATCCGCGAGAACGCGGACAACCGGTTCATCTCCCACCTCGGCGAGGCGAAGCGCCTCAAGGGAGAGGACCCGGAACGGATCGTCGGAGTCGGGGGATGCTGGGCCCAGTCCGTGAAGGACGAGGTCTTCCGGCGCTTTCCGTTCGTCGACGTCGCCTTCGGTCCGGGCCAGATCCATCGCCTGGCGGAGTTCCTGAACTCCGATTCGCTCACCGCCCAGGGCTACTTCGAGTTCGAGGATTTCTCCGGGGGGCTGCCGGCCCACCGAGCCCGCCCCTTCCAGGGATGGCTGCAGATCTCGCAGGGCTGCAACTGCGTCTGCTCCTACTGCATCGTGCCGACGACCCGCGGTCGGGAACAGAGCCGGGACCCGAACGAGTTGATCACGGAAGCCACACGACTCGCGGACGACGGTGTCCGCGAAATCACCCTGCTTGGCCAAAACGTGAACAGTTACGGTCGCGACCTGCCGAAGGAGACACGCATCCGGTTCTCCGACCTGCTGCGGATGGTCGACGCGGTCGACGGCATCGACCGGGTCCGGTACACGAGCCCCCATCCCAAAGACATGCGTGAGGACGTGATCGAGGCTCACGTCGAGTTGGCTTCGCTTTGCGAGCACATCCACCTGCCACTTCAGTCGGGATCCAGCCCGATCCTCAAGCGGATGCGGCGCACGTACACCCGGGAGCGGTACATGGACCGGGTCGCGATGATCCGGGATCGGGTGCCCGACTGTGCGATCACCACCGACATCATCGTCGGCTTCCCAGGGGAGACCGAAGAGGATTTCGCCCAGACGCTCGAAGTCGTCGACGAGGTCGGCTACGACAGTGCCTTCACCTTCATCTACTCGCCCCGCCGGGGCACCCTGGCTGCGGAGATGGAGGACCAGGTCCCGCATCCGGTGAAGAAGGAGCGGATGGCGCGGCTCATCGACCTGGTGCAGCAAAGGGCCAAGGAACGCGCCCAGCGCTTCGTGGGACGCAACATGGAGGTGCTTGTCGAAGGTCCCAGCCGAAACGATCCGACCCGGATCCGGGGACGCAGCCGCCACAACAAGGCGGTGAACTTCGAGGGGACGGCCCAGGCCGGCCAGATGGTCGAAGTGGAGATCTCCGCCGCCACCTCGCAGACCCTCACCGGCACCGAACGGCTGCTCAGCGGCATCGCCTCCTGATCCGTTGACGGGGGCGCCACCACCCGTCATCGCCCTGTTCGGCCCGACCGGCATAGGCAAGACCGGCGTTGCGGTGGAGCTGGCCGGTCTGCTGGCCGACCGCGGCGAACCCGCCGTGGCGGTCAACTGCGACTCCATCCAGGTGTACGAGGGCCTGCCGATCATCTCGGGGGCGCCATCCGCGGAAGAACTGGAAGCGCTCGAGCACCGACTCCTCGGTTTCGTTCCGATCACGGAGGAGTACAGCGCCGGCCGATACGCCGAGCGGGCACATGCGGAGATCGACCGGCTCCGGGCGGAAGGCATCCGGGTGATCGTGGTCGGAGGGACCGGCCTTTACCTGCGGGCGGCCCTGGCGAAGCTCGACCTCCGCCCACCGGTGCCACCGGAACTGCGCAAGGAGGTCGAGGACGAGGTCGCGAAGCGGGGGCCGGAGTCCCTCCATGGTGAGCTTCCCGACCGCTTCCGCGAGTGGGTCGAACCGGGTGACCGGAAGAGGGTCGCGCGGCTGACGGAACTGATCCGCGCGGGTCACGAACCCGCGCCCGACCAGTTACGGGGCGGCGAACTGTGGACGACCGGCCTGCGACACCCGACCCTGCTGGCCGGGCTCGCCGAGGAGGACGAGCCGTTGACCGAACGGATCTCCCGCCGGGTGGACGCGATGGCGGCGGCCGGGGCAGCGGCTGAGGCCCTGGCCGCCGCGGAGGCCGGGGCCTCCCGGACGGCGCGCGCAGCGATCGGATTCGAGGAGTTCCCGCAGGGGGACCTGGAGCGGATCAAGGTACTCCACCGCCGGTACGGCAGGCGTCAGATGACCTGGATGAGAAGGATGAAGGGGGTGCATACCTTCGCGCGTGAGGGCCGGGACGATCCTGCCGTCGCCGCATCCGTGCTGGAGCGCGTCGACCGGGACCGCACCGCATCCGACCAGGCATCTGGATAGTTTTCCCGATCCGATGAAGTTCGAAAAGTGGCAAGCACTCGGCAACGACTACGTAATCGTCGAAGCGGCGGGGCTGCCATGGGAACTGACGCCGGGCCGCACCAGACTCATCTGCGACGCCCATTTCGGCATCGGATCAGACGGGATCCTCCTGCTGAAGGAGACCGATGATCCCCGGTTCGTGGCCGAGCTGCGGATCTTCAACCCCGACGGCTCCGAGGCCGAGCTTTCCGGCAACGGAGCCCGCGAGGCGATCCTTTACCTGCGCCGGCAGGGGTGGACGCAGGAGGACACCTTCTCGATCCTCACCGCCTCGGGACCCGTCACGCCGCGGATCACGTCGGACCGGACCTGCGCGGTCCAGATGGGACGGGCCTCGACCGTCTCCACGGACTTCCCCTCCGGGCCGGACGACGGCCGCGGAACGGTCGAATCCGCCGGGAGGGAGTGGGGGTTCCGGCATGTCTCGATCGGCAACCCGCAGTGCGCCATCGAGATCGACGACCGTGACGAGCTGGAGAGCCTCGATCTCCCCGCCATCGGTCCCGCCATCGAGAACAGCGAGCTCTTCCCGAACCGCTCGAATGTCTCCTTCTTCACCGTCGACGGATCGAACGTCCGGGCACGGATCTTCGAACGAGGGGTGGGAGAGACCCTTTCGTCCGGCACCGGCGCCTCCGGTGCGGCCGTCGCGGCCTTCCTCAAAGGGGCTCCGGGAACGATCACCGTGGAGCTCGACGGCGGCGAGCTGACGGTCGAGATCTCACCGGAGCTCGACGTGACCCTCACCGGCTGGGCGGAGCCGATCGCATCCGGTGAGCTTTCTTCCGCGATCCTGTCCCGGCTCGCAGAACTAGAAGACTGAAAACAGAACCCAAGGAGCAAACCGTGGCGCTGACCGACCCTTCAAAGCGGCTTCAGGCAATGCCGCCGTACATGTTCGCTGAGCTCGAGAAGCGGATCGCCGCCAAGCGGGCCGCCGGGATCGACGTGATCAGTCTCGGAATCGGCGACCCGGACCTGCCGACCTACCCGCATGTGGTTTCGGCGATGCGGGAGGCAGTGGCCGACCCCGGCACCCAGAACTATCCGAGCAATCGCGGGCGGCCCGAGTTCCGGGAGTCCTTTTCCGACTTCTATCGCGACCGCTTCGGGGTGGGGATCGACCCCGAGACCGAAGTCATACCTGCGATCGGGGCGAAGGAGTGCATCTACAACCTCTGCTTCGCCTTTCTCGACCCGGGGGATGTCGCGCTCGCTTCCGATCCGGGATACCCCGTCTACACGGGGGGGCCGATCCTCGCCGGGGCAGAAGCGGTGCTGCTTCCGCTCCAGGAACGGCTTGGCTTCGCTCCGGATCTCGACGCGATCGACGAGCAGACCGCCCGGCGTGCCCGGCTGCTCTTTCTCAACTACCCGAACAATCCCTCAGGCGCGATCGTCCCGGACGGCTTTTTCGAGAAGGTCGTCGAGTTCGCCCGGGAGAACGAGATCCTGGTCGTCCACGACAACGCGTACTCCGAGACGACGTACGACGGCTATGTCGCCCCGAGCTTCCTCGCCACGCCGGGTGCCAGGGAGGTGGGGGTCGAGGTCTTCTCGCTTTCCAAGGGCTACAACATGACCGGCTGGCGGGTCGGGGCGATCCTCGGCAACGCCGAAGCCATCAAGACCTACTGGCGCCTCAAGACGAACGTCGATTCCGGCCTGTATGAAGCCGTCCAGCTCGCCGCCGTGGCGGCCCTGGGGGGCCCAGAGGGGCCGTTGGCCGAGATGAACGAGATCTACGCCCGGCGTCGCGACCTGACGGTGGAGACCCTGCGGGCGATCGGGGTGGACGTGAAGAGCCCGAAGGGCACGATCTACGTCTGGGCACCGGTGCCGGACGGATACACCTCGACCAGCTTCTGCGAAAAGGTGCTGGAGGAGGCCGCCGTGGTGATCTCTCCCGGCTCGATGTACGGCCGCAGCGGCGAAGGTTACTTCCGGATCTCGCTGACCACTCCCGACGACCGGCTCACCGAAGCCCTCGAAAGAATGCGCGAACACCTGGCCTGAGCCCGGCGCCAAGCCTGTGCAGTCCGAGGTAACGCTACTTTTGCCCCTCACCGGGGCAAAAGGCGCGTTACCTCCGCGAAACTGCTGACTCGGGCAGTGGTGGTTGCGCATCCGTCAACTGCCGGTCGGAGACGTTTTGCCGAACCGTCTTGTTCTGTGACCCCCTCTTCGTCACCTTCGAGAGATGGAATCTCCACTCTCAGCGGCCGTCGACTTGGCGCGATCCCAGGATGGGGTGATCAGCCGTCGTCAACTGCTGGCGCTCGGGATCTCGAGCAAGATGATCGAAGTCCGTTTGAGGTCGGGTTCGCTCCAGCCGGCCGGTCGGGGCGTATATGTGTTCGGGGCCCAGACGCTTGGCCGCCGCGGAGCTTGGATCGCCGCCACCTTGATCGGCGGACGGGCCTGTGCCTCTCCCACCGGAGTGCGGGCGCCGTGTGGGAGCTGGTCGAACCGATCGGGTTGATCGAAGTGACTCGATTCATGGGTGGGCGGAAGGTTCGAGAAGACGTGCCGCTCCGGACCGCGGGCTCTACGGGCCCCCTCAAGCGGATCAAGGTCCGGAGCTCGGCCAGCGTGGTGGGAGGGGACCTGACGACGAGGTGGGGGATTCCGGTGACGACCCCGGCGCGCACCTTGCTGGACCTCGCCTCGGTGTTGACGGCTACGCAACTGGGTGAGGCGGTCGAATCGGCTTTCCGGGCCGACCGTCTGGATGCACCAGAAGTGGAGTTCCTTCTGAGACGCACCTCGGGTCGAAAGGAAGGCGAACAGTTAAGGAGATCACTCGGGTCTGCGTTCGAGCTCGATCGGGAGCGAACATCCAACCTCGAGGCCGCCGGGTTCAGGGTGCTGCGCCTGACCTGGAGGATGGTGACGGCCGAGCCCAGGAAGACCCTCGACAAGACGCGCTCCTACCTCGCGCTTGCAAAGCGAGGACGGTAGGCAACGAACTTTTTACCCCTCTGAGGGGTAAAAGTCGCGTCACCTTCCCGGGGGACGGTTCTGGTGGGTCGGTACTACCGCTTCGGGTCGGGGAGGAAGCTTCGGTCCGGAAGGGAACACTTCGGTCCGGGAGGGACCTAGAGCTTGCCGTTGGCTTCCAGGGTCTGGCGGAGGCCGGATTCGAAGTCGCGGGGGCGGAAGCCGAGCTCCCGCTTCGCCTTGGCGGGGTCGGCCCAGAAGGTGACACCGTCGGCGGACTTGATCAGCTCGGCGAGGTTCGGGGGCTGGCCCATCATCTTGCCGACCAACGGACCGAACGGCCGGAGCGCCTTCAGCAACGCGGTTGGCATCGCGCGGCTCGGGGCCTTCTTGCCGGTCAGCTTCGCGGTCGTCTCCACGATCTGGCGCATCGTCAGGTTGTCGGCGGTGAGGATGTAGCACTCGCCGATCTCGCCCTTGTCGAGGGCCAGCGCGAGGCCGGCGGCGATGTCATCGACGTGAGCGAGCCCGGTGCCGAAATCCGGGAAGGGGAGCAGCGGCAGCTTGCCGGCGAGGAAGTTGTCGATCGTCGTGGCGATCGCGGAGTGATCCTCCGGCCCGTACACGCCGGCGGGCTGGGCGATTACGCAGGGGAGGTTTCGCTTCTCGATGAGGTTGAGGGCGATCTGGTGCGCTTCGTACTTCGTCTCTTCGTAGACCGAGGTGAAGTCCGGGCCGCCGGGACTGTCGAGATCCGGCCGGCGGTAGTCCTCCGTGACGGCGACCCGGTGGGTGTTGCCGAAGACGGCGCAGGTCGAGACGTAGAGCACCCGCGGGATTTCGGCCTCCAGCGAGGCCTCGAGCACGTTGGCGGTGCCGGCCACGTTGGCTTCCTTCAGTGCCGGGATACGGGAGGCCGGGATGCCGACCTCGTACAGAGCCGCGTTGTGAAGCAGAGCGTCGTGACCATCCATCATCGCGGCCAGGTCGGCGCGAGGGGTGGAAAGGGTCCCGGTGACCAGGTCACACCCGAGGGCAGCGAGGTCGGCCGCCTTCGCCTCGTCCCGCACGAGGCAGGTCAGGGTGTGTCCCTGATCGGTCAAGAGCCGAGCGGTGGCCTTGCCGATGAAACCGGTCGCGCCAGTCATGAAGATCTTCATGGCGGGGAGCGTAGCGCGGGCGGGGTCATCCCTAGGATGAAGGTGTGGACGAACAGATCGAAGAGACCCCGGAGACGCCGGTGGAAAAGGAACCGGAGGGGCAGCCCGGAGAATCGCCGGAACCGGAAGGGCCGGAACCGGAAGGCTGGTTCGAGGGCGACGACGAAGAGGACGCCCGGGAATGGTTCGAAGGCGACGACGCCGACGAGAGCCTGACGGGTGAGGGGAAGCAGTCGGACGCCGGGGCGCTGACGGGAGACGGGGCGCTTACCGACGAGGAGGCGCCGACGGACGAAACCGTGTCCGCCGCCGAAGCGCCGGAGAAGGCCGGGGTGGCCGTCGAAGGAGAGTCCGCGCGCCGGGCCAAGCAACGGGCCCTGATGATCGCCGTGGACCAGACCGGGGAGGTGACCCTGGACGAACTGGGCGAGCTGCTCCGCACCGCCGGTGTCGGGGTCGTCGGAGAAGTGACGCAGCGCCGTTCCGAGCCCGATCCCGACCGCTACTTCGGACAGGGAAAGTTGGAAGAGGTGAAGCAGGAGATCAAGCGGACAGGGGCCAACCTGGTCGCCTGCGACGACGAGCTCGCGCCGCGGCAGGAACGCAACCTCGAGGCGGCCCTGGAGGTCCCGGTGATCGACCGGACCGCGGTGATCCTCGACATCTTCGCCGACCACGCCCACTCGGCCGAAGGCAAGCTTCAGGTCGAGCTGGCCCAGCTCGAGTACAACCTCGCCCGCATGCGGGGCTTGTGGACACACCTCGAGCGCCTCGGTGCGGGCATCGGGACCAGGGGACCCGGCGAATCCCAGATCGAGACCGACCGCCGCCTCGCTCGCGACCGGATCGCGGCTCTTCGCCGCCGGCTCCGGGTCGTCGAACGCAACCGGGGCGTGATGCGGGCGCGCCGGCAGGGCTCGTCCCTGCCGCAGGTCGCGCTGGCCGGCTACACCAACGCCGGCAAGTCCACCCTGCTGAACGCGATGACCGGGGCCGCCGTCGGCGTCGGGAACCGTCTGTTCCACACGCTCGACCCGACCACGCGCGGCTTCGAGTTCAACGGCCGTCGATATCTGGTGACCGACACCGTCGGCTTCATCGACAAGCTGCCCCACCAACTGGTCGAGGCCTTCAAGGCGACGCTCGAAGAGACGGTGTTGGCCGATCTGATCCTCCATGTGATCGACGGGTCATCCCCGGACGATCAGATATCGACCGAGATGGCGGCCGCCGATCGGGTCCTGGACGAGATCGGAGCGGGAGACAAGCCGCGGCTCCTGGTGATGAACAAGATCGATCTCCTCGACGAAGAGGGGAGGGCCGAGGCCCGGATCGCCCGGCCGGACGCGATCCCGGTGTCGGCCGTGACCGGGGAAGGCCTCGACCGGTTGAGACAGGAGATGGAGCGGGCCTTCGAGCAGACCATGACCCCGGTCGAGCTGCTGATCCCGTACAGCCAGGGCGCACGACTTCACGACCTCCACGAGATCGCCGGGCGGATCGAACGCGAAGATGGCCCCGAAGGGGTCCTCGTCAAGACGAGGCTGCCCCGCGGCGAGGTCCACCGCTTCGCCGATTTCGCGGTGGACTAGCCGAGGGGCGCCGCTGGGTCCGGGTCTTCGATCCGCTGCAGCGCCAGGATGTGATCGCCGGAGCGGAGCATCTCGGCATCGCCTTCGTTCAGTGAGACGGCCAGAGGCACCGAGCCGGCCCGGCCGAAGATCGCGGGAAGGTCCCGCAGCGGCAGCGGTGACTGCCCCGTGTAGGTGAGGCTTTCCAGGGAGATGTGCGGATCGTCGAGCATCCGTTCCCGGGCGACGAGGATGGCGGGATCGGCGAGCGAAAGAGCGACGGTGTCCGCGAGCATCCCGGACGTCGAGACTACGGTGACTCCGGTCGTGACCCTTCGGGCCTGGCTGCCGGGCCCGGCGAAGAACTGCTCGACCACCACGGGGGCGTCCGTCAGCTGCCGGGCGATCGATCCGCCGATGATCGCCCCGGGTTCGTTGCGGTCCGAGGCGGCGACATAGACCAGCTCAGGCTCGACCCGCCGGATCGCGTGAGCGATGTCGGTGGGCTCGGTCGGGTCCCCTTCGACGAGGCTGAACTCCATGCCCTGACCCGGATCCGCGAAGCCGGTGGGCCGGGCGGGGTTGAGGAGGTGTATCCGGCCGAAATCGAAGCCGTTGGCGTCGAGATCCTCCACGAGAGCCCGCGCCGCGTCGCTCCATCCGACGATGAGCAGAGGGCCCGGGCGAGTCGGGGTCACCTTCACCGAGTGGGGGTCGGGACCGGGGCCGTCGCCGGGGGTCGATCCAGGACCGGGAATCACGATCAGGCGGTCGGCAGGGTCGATCCGGAGCCGGTCGGGTGGCAGGTACGTAGCCTGGGCGGACGGCCCGGCCCCGGTGAGAACGCCGAGCAGGGTGGAGTCGGGGTGGCGCGACCTTGCTTCCCCGAATGAGAGGTCCGCGCACGTACCGGCGGGGATCAGGTGCGGCGCGACCGAACTGGCGTCGTCGTCGAGGAAGATGTCCGCGAACACGGGGTTGGCCACCGCCAGGCTGAGGAGCGCCCCGATGTTGCGGTCGTTGACGAGAGCGTCGAAATTGGCGGGAAAACGAGGGGCGGGGCGGCCCGTGGCGGGGTCGTCCTTCACCCAGAAGGCGTTCACGTTCCGGCTCCGCCGGAGCTCGACCGCGACCGCGGGCGCGTCGGTTCCGATGCCTTCGAGGTGCTCCGCGATCAGGGTCGCGCGGCCGGTCGCCTCGAGGTCGGCCCGGTCGGCTTCGCCTTCCGGGGACAGGATCACGACGTGCCTGGCGGCGCCGGCGCAGACCCGGAAGTAGCCGTCGGTCTCGGGGTCGGCGACGACGACCTTCGTCCGGGCGGGATAGCCGGCCAGGGCTTGTCTCGCGGCGTCCCGGAAGTCGGCTTCGGAGGGCGGCAGCATCACCACGATCTCGGGATGCCCCGTTTCGATGGCGCTCGTCAGCCGGGACCTCACCTCGCCCAGGGAGCCGTTGTATCCGACGATGAGGAGATGGCCGCGCCGGCTTATCGCCGGATCGCCCTTGCGGAGACGACGCAGGGCCCGGTCGATCGCCTCCGTCAGCACCGTCAGGACGATCCCGGCGAAGAAGATGATTCCCGCTATCACCTGGACCAGCCCCACGACCCGTTCCGCTGTCGACGAGTCGTCCCCGATCGACCCGGGATCGACGAGATGGGCGATCGCGCTCCAGATCGCTTCGCCGAAGCTCGGGAACGCGCCGAGGGCGAAATGCCCGAAGGCCGCCGTGATCAGCCCGATCAGCGCCACCCCGGCGAACAGCAGCGCGATGCGGCCGGGGAGGGTGCGAATGAGGAGCTCCTGCCAATGCCCCGGCACGGACTGCTTGTAGGGTGGGCGGCCATGCGCCTGAACTTTCGGATTCTTGAAGATGGGGCGATTCTGCCATCCCGCGCCCACGACGGCGATGCCGGCCTGGATCTGTATGCCGCCGAGCCGGCTCACCTGGGGCCGGGAGAGCGTTGGCAGGTGGGGACCGGGGTCGCCGTGGAGATACCGCCCGGACATGCGGGCCTCGTCCTGCCACGGTCGGGAACCGCGAAGCGAAACGGAATATCGCTGGTCAATTCACCAGGGCTGATCGATTCCGGCTACCGCGGGGAGCTCAAGGTGCTGTTGCTGAACAACGATCCAGCCGAGTCGTTCCGGGTCGAGCCGGGGGACAGGATCGCCCAGCTCGTTGTCGTCCCCGTCTCCTTGGCGGAGCCGGTCGCCGTCGATGCCCTCTCCGATTCGGATCGGGGCGAGGGCGGCTTCGGGTCGAGGGGCGGCGCGCCGGCGCGCGCCCCGGCGGCGGCGGGGCGGTGGGGGGCGGGTGGGCGCGGGGGGAGGAGCGGGTGGGGGGGTTGGGGGCGCGCGGGCGCGCGCCGGGGCGCGCCGCGGCGGCCGCGGAGCGATGGGCGGCATCTTCGAGCGAGTCGTCCAGCGGTTCGAGCTTGATCTCCCCGCCATGGTGGTGATGAAGGCCGGCCCGGATCAGGTGGTCCGCCAGCCAGGCGTTCTTAGGCAGGAGCGGGCCGTGAAGATAGGTCCCGATCAGGTTGCCCTGCCGGACGCCTTCGAATCCGTCCTGGCCGTTGTTGCCGTGGCCTTCGATCACCTTGCCGAACGGTGTCGCGTCCGGGCCTAGCCAGGTCCGGCCCCCGTGATTCTCGAACCCGGCGATCGTCCGCTTGGCCCCGTCGAGATCGACCTCGATCGAAGCCGGGCCGATCAGCCTCGGACCGGGGTCCCGCACCGTCTTCAGATCCACCAGCCCGAGCCCTTCGATGACCTCGTCTCCGAGCTGATAGGACTCGCCGAGCAGTTGGTAGCCGCCGCAGACCGCGAGGATCGCGGCGCCGTCGTCGCGGGCGGAGGCCATCGCCTCCCGCTTGGTCGCGACCAGATCCCGGGCGACCGCCTTCTGGTCGCGGTCCTGGCCGCCACCCATGTAGATCAGGTCGTGAGCGCCCGGATCGAAGCTGTCGCGCGCGCCGCAGCGGGTCACCTCGAACTCGATGCCCCGCCACTCGCAGCGCCGCTGCAGAAAGAGGATGTTGCCCCGGTCGGCGTAGATGTTCATCTGGTCCGGGTAGAGGCTGAGCAGGCGGAGTTTCATCAGGGTGATCTTAGGGTGAGGGAGACCCGGATCGGGCGGTGACGATGGTGGAGCCGACGTGGCTTTCGGTCGCCGGGATCTCGAGGATCTCCCCGGGAACCAGGCCGGCCGCCACCATCTCGACGCTCAGCTCGTCGGCAGTGAGTCGATGGAATCGGATCCGGTCGGTCGTCTCGGTGAGCTCACCGGCGGGGGAGACACGGTGCCGGACGCGGGTGATCAAGACCGATCCCTCCTCGGCTTCGATCAGCACCGGCCGGCTCATGTAGGCCCAGTCGGAGATCTCCCGCACATCGGGCAGCAGGTCGAGCCGTAGCGTCTCCTCGGGGAGCGCGGCGGTCAGGGCCAGGGCCGCGATGCCGCCCGGGGACAGTCGCCGGGCGATCGCGGTGAGCAGCCGGCGTCGGTCTCCGGAGTCGCCGACGATCTGGATCAGTTGCTGCGGGCCGAAGATCCGGTCGAAACGATCAGGCAGCGAGATCGTCGCTGTCCCGACCGACGGCGGGACGAGCTCCGGCCCGTTCACGTCACCGATGAAGGCGACGACACCGGGCCCGGGGCTGGCCCGGTTGAAGTCGGCGACAACACCGGGATCGAAATCGAGGCCGACCACCTCGAAGCCGGCACGGCCGAGGTGATGGCCGACCCGGCCGATCCCGCAACCGAGATCGAGCACCGGGGCGGTGGCCCCGGCCGCGAGCGCCTCCCAGTAGGGCAGGTCGATCGTGTATCCGCAGCATTCGACCAGCTGCCAGATCGAGTCCTCCGAGCTCCACGGTGGTGGGGGACCAGCCAGTTCGTCCCCGACGGTCACGCGTCCCAGTAGTTGCCGGCGTCCCCGCGAGCGGCGAGGAGCCGGCGCAGCTCCAGCAGCGCCGTGTACGTCGGCAGCGCGTAGAGGTTCTCGGGACGGTCCGCGAGCGCGAGGTCGATTGACTTGACCGGGTCCGGCTCGAGGCGTATGGCTTCGGCGGGCCAGCCCGCGTACTTGAGGCGCAACGCCATCTCCGGCGCGCGGGTGCCGGTGCAGGTGACGGTGCCCACGCGCTCGGCGAGCGCTTCGAAATCGGCGTCCCAGATCCAGGAGACGTCACGGCCGTCCGCGATGCGGTCGTTCAAGGCGATCCAGAGCGAGATCGGAGACGGCTCGAGCGCGAGCGTCCGGAGCACTTCGTTGGCTCCCGCCGGGTTCTTGATCAGGAGGATCGAGAGGTCGGTGGGGCCGAGGGAGATCGTCTCCACCCGGCCGAACACGGCCTTCATCCCGGCGAGAGCGGCGACCGAGTCCGCGGCGGGGATCCCGAGCTGACGGGCGGTCGCGATGGCGCCGAGGGCGTTGTAAAGGTTGTAGAGCCCAGGCAGCGGAAGCTCGAGCTGGACCGAGCCTTCGGGGGTGTCGATTTTGGCGGAAAGCCCCGTCATGCCTCCCAGCACGATGTCCCGGGCGGCGATGCCCGGGGTCGGGCGGACTAGCCCACAGGACTCGCACCGGTAGTGGCCGAGATGGCCGACGAAGGTGCGTTCGTACGTCAGTTCTTGGCCGCAGTGGCGACAGAGCTTGGCGTCGTGGGCGTGCTGAAGCTCCGGCAGAGCCTGATCCGGATCCTCGATCCCGAAATAGGTCGTGCCCTCGCCGGCCGAGTTGCCGATGTCCGCGATCAAGGGGTCGTCGGCGTTGAGCACGAAACGGGTCGTCTCCCGGTGGGCTGCGGCTAGCTCGACCCAGGCGTCCGCCAGGGTCTCCGTCTCCCCGTAACGATCCAGCTGGTCGCGAAACAGGTTGCCGAGCAGGATCACCCCGGGCTTCAAGCGGTCGGCTGTCTCGGGGAGCCAGGCTTCGTCGACCTCGAACAGGCCTTCGTCGCCGTGCTGCTCGAGCAACGCGGTGGCGACGCCCCAGGTCATGTTCGAGCCGGCGCCGTTGTAGACGGGTCGACGGCCGGCGGCCCCGAGGATCGTGTTCAGCATCGAGGCCGTGGTCGTCTTGCCGTTGGTGGCGCTGATCAGGGTGGATCCCCTGGATAGCCGCGCGCCGAGCTTGCCGATGGCGTCGCTGTCCATCCGGAGCAGCATCCTGCCGGGCAGGGTCGTGCCGCCGCCGCGGCCCGAGGCACGGCTGAGTCGCCCTGCAGCGCGGGCAATTGCCGCCTTGGCGCGGATCACTTCGACTCCTCGGGGACGATCAGCCGGAGCTCGCCGGGCAGGATCCGGACGGTCGCGGGCAGATCGGTGAGCGGGTCGCCGTCGGCGTACATGGTGAATGGCCGGCTGGCGCTGATCTCGATCGATCTGGTCCGGGTCACGTTGACCACGTCGTTGTTGCGGACGTGGGTTCCCTTGAAGACCTTGGGCAGCTGGAGCAGGAACCGCAGCTTGCCGACCTCGCCGATAGTGACCACGTCCAGGAAGCCGTCTGACGGGTCGGCCCCGGGGGCGAGGTTCATGCCGCCGCCGTAGAAGCCGTTGTTGGCGACGGCGACCGTGTAGCCCGTGAACCGACTTCGCCGGTCGCCCTCTCGCAGGGTGAAGCGGGCCGGCTTCCAGCCGATCAGGGCACGCAGCGCGGCCCATGCGTAGACCGGGGTGCCATTGAGGAAGCGCGCCTCGTTCGCGATCCGGTTCGCGTCGGAGTCGAATCCGACCGAGGCGATCCCGAGAAACCGTTCGCCGTTGGCTTCGCCGACGTCGATGGCCCTGGTGTGGCCGGTTATCAGGCATTCGACCGCCGCCTCCGGGTCGGTCGGGATGCCGAGGCCGCGGGCAAGGTCATTCCCTCGCCCGGCCGGAATCACGCCCATCTCCGCCCCGGTTCCGGCGATCGCGCCACCGATCGCACCGACGAGCCCGTCGCCGCTGACCACGACGGGGATCTCCCGGGCGTCGATCGACTCGAAGGCGAGATCGATCCCGTGTTCGAGGGACCGGGTCGCTTCCACCCGGAAGACCTGCCGTCGCGCGTCGAGCGCCCGCTCGATCGCGGGCAGCACCTGAGTGGAGCGGCCCCCGCCCGAGCTCGGGTTGACGATCAGGGTCCAGGCTCGCTCCACGAAGCCGCTCATCCCGCTGCGCGTGGCGTTCACGCGTCGGCACCCGACTTGCGGCCGACGAACCAAGTGCCCGGGCCGGTGGATCCGGTGGCGGCACGATCGACGCCGCGCCGGGCGAACTTTCGCCTGAGGGTCTCCGTGGGTGTGCTGAAGGGCGTGTCGGAACCGAGGCTGTGGGCGACGACGACCGACCCGCCGGGCCGCAGGACCCGGGATATCTCCGCGAAGAAGACGGGCATGTTCACCTGGGTGATCAGATCGAAGCTGTCGTCGGCGAAGGGAAGGGACGCCGCATCGGCGACCTTGAAGGCGACGCGGCCCTCGGGATCGAGCCCGACCTTGCCGGTGGCCGTGCCGATCATCTCCGGACTCAGGTCGATCCCGCGAACAGAGGCCCGCGGAAACTCCCGAGCCAGGAACAGGGTGCCGGCGCCGGTGCCGCATCCCAGGTCGAGAATCCGTTCCGGCTTCGGCCCCGTCTGCAGCACCGCGGCGGCGAGCGCGGAGAGGTGCTCGGGAGAGCCGGCACCGGTGCGATCGTCCCAGCCGCGGGCGGATCGGTCGAAGAAACGCATCACTGCCCGGCTGACCAGAGGCCATGCCCAGGGGAGGTGCGCCACCAGCCCACAGATCGCCTTCCCGGTCAGGACCGTTTTGCGGTCGGGTATGGATCGCGACTCGGGCACGCAGGGATCATGCCAACTGCGTTCGTCGGCCGTAGGTAGGGCGGCCCGGAGCACCGGAGTTTCCAGCCTGTCCATCCAATAGCCTTGCCCGCTATGAGCGAGCGCGCGAAGATTTTGACGATTGCCGTGTCCGGACTCCTGCTCGTCGCGATCGCAGTGGTGGTCATCGCCGCGCGAAGCGGCGGAGACGAGGATCCGCCGCCCGCTTCCGGGGCCGCCCGGGCCGAGACCAAGGACGTCAAGCTCGACAAGCCCGACGAGGTCGTGGCCCCCGGGGAGGCCGCGACGGTGACCATGGAGACGACCGAAGGCAACTTCACGATCGCGCTCGACACCGAGAAGGCGCCGGTGACGGCCAACAACTTCGCCTACCTGACCGAGAAGCGGTTCTACGACGGACTCGGGTTCCACCGCATCGTGCCGGGCTTCGTGATCCAGGGCGGCGATCCCCAGGGCAACGGGACCGGTGACCCCGGCTACAAGGTGGTCGAGGCGCCGCCTTCGGACATCGAATATGCCCCGGGCGTCGTCGCCATGGCCAAGGCCGGGGACGAGGATTCGGGAACCTCCGGGAGCCAGTTCTTCATCGTCACCGGTTCCGGCGGCGGCAGCCTCACCCCGGATTACGCGCTGGTTGGGAAGGTGACCGAGGGAATGGACGTCGTCAACCGGATCGGGGACCTTGGAGGCGCCGACGAGCAACCCACCCAGTCCGTGGTCATCAAGAAGGCGACCCTGAAACGGGGTTGAGTTGAGCGCCTCCCGTCCGCAAGCGAAGCAGTTCGAGCTGCCGGGCGGGTCGGGCCAGACCCTCCGCGGCGAGACGATCGGTGCCGGCCGGGACCTCTTCCTCTGTCACGGTCTTTCGGCGACCCGGCGATACGTCCTCCACGGATCACTCGTGCTGCCGCGGCGCGGGTATCGGATCACCACCTGGGATGCCCGCGGCCACGGTGAGTCCGACCCGGCCCCCGACGGCTACGGGTACGACCTCTTGGCCGGCGATCTCGCCGAGGTCGTGGATCGCTTCGGATCTCACGGCGGGGAGCAGGGGAGCAGGCTGGTGCTCGGCGGCCACTCGATGGGATGCCACACCGTCGTCACCTGGGCGCTCCGGAATCCCGAGCGGATCTCCGCGCTGATACTGATCGGACCGGTCTACACCGGTCAGGAGGAGGATCCGGACCTGGAACGTTGGGACGCCCGGGCGGACGCTCTCGAGCAGGAGGGCCCGGACGCCTTCGCCGAAGTCATCGTCCGGGGCATGCCCGAGGGAAGCGGACGGGACACCGTCTACCGCCTGGCCCGTGACCGGGCGAGGCTCCATCGCAATCCGCGGGCCGTGGCCCAAGCGCTTCGCGAAGTGCCGCGGTCCCGGCCCTTCGGCGAGCTTTCGGACCTCGCCGCGATCGACGTGCCGGTACTCGTCGTCGGATCGCATGACGATCTCGACCCCGGCCATCCGCTGGCTGCCGCGAAGAGTTACGCGGAGGCGATCCCCGGGGCGGAGTTCGCGGTCGAGGAGGCCGGGAAGCCGCCGCTGGCCTGGCAGGGAGGACTGCTTTCTCGCGAGATCGACGGGTTCCTCGATCGACACGGCCTGGGCGGAGATCCCGCCGTCGAGACGGGCTCCGCGGGCCGGTAGCCTTGGATCCGATGGCCGGGAGCGACGGAATCAACAAGGAAGGGACCGCGGCGGATGATGCCGGCGGCACGGCTCCGCATCCGGGGATGGTCTGGATCCCGGGCGGCACCTACACGATGGGCAGTGAGGATCACTACCCCGAGGAGCGGCCGGTCGGCCCGGTTTCCGTCGACGGCTTCTGGATGGACGAGACCGCGGTCACGAACCGCCAGTTCGCCGAGTTCGTCGATGCGACCGGATACGTGACCACCGCGGAAAAGGCGCCGGATCCGGCCATGTACCCAGGTGCGGACCCGAAGATGCTGGTCCCGGGCTCGATCACCTTCGTGAAGCCGCCCGGCCCGGTCGATCTCTCCAACCCGATGGAATGGTGGGCCTGGACGCCGGGCGCCAGCTGGCGGCATCCGTACGGGCCCCGGTCCGGGCTGAAGAACAAGGAGGATCACCCGGTCGTCCAGGTGACCTACGAGGACGCCGAGGCCTACGCGCGCTGGGCCGGCAAGGAGCTGCCGAGCGAAGCCCAATGGGAGCGGGCCGGCCGCGGTGGCATAGAAGGGGCGGAGTTCGCCTGGGGAGACGAAATCGCACCGGGCGGAGAGGAGCGGATGAACCGGTGGATCGGCGAGTTCCCCTGGAAATACCGCCCCCGGCCCGGGGGCCCGCGCAAACCGGGCACCGTGGCGGTGCGGAGCTTCCCCCCGAACCAGTTCGGGCTGTTCGAGATCACCGGTAACGCCTGGGAATGGACCAACACCTGGTACTCCGACAAGCATCCGGAACCGGCCTCCAGATGCTGCGCCCCGCAGAACCCGCGAGGCGGCGGGGTCGACTCGTCACGCGACCCGGCGAGCGGCATTCCGCGCAAGGTGGTGCGTGGGGGTTCCTTCCTCTGCGCCGAGAACTACTGCTCCCGTTACCGGCCGTCGTCGCGGATCCCGGAGAGCGTGGAAAGTTCCACCTGCCACATCTCCTTCCGTTGCATCG
>JBEBXB010000009.1:0-19451 GCA_040391885.1 Conexibacter woesei
GAGGCAGGGCTAGCGGCCCTTGAACTCTGACTTTCCGCCATCGAGGAAGGCGGTTACCGCGGCGCGGGCATCCTCGGTTCCCATCGCGTCGGCGATCCCGTGACGCTCGAGCTGGAGGTGCTCGGTCAAGGTGTGATCGAGGCTGGAGTGGACGAGGCTCTTGGCCATCCGCACGTAGTACGGGGACTTCGCTCCCAGCTTCGTCGCCTTCGTCCGGGCGCGGTCCATCAGCTCGTCGTGGGGGACGACCTCGGAGACGAGCTTCTCGGCGAGGGCCGCCTCGGGGCTGAGGTTGGGATCGTTGAGCAGCAGCTCGACGGCACGGGACGGGCCGACCACCCGGGGCAGGAAGTAGGTCATGCCGCCGTCGGGGGAAACGCCGATCCGGCCGTAGGCACAGGCGAGGAAGGCCCGGTCGCTGTCCGAGCAGATGCGTATGTCGCAGGCCAGGGCGAGCGAGAGGCCCGCTCCGGCGGCGGGCCCGTTGATCGCCGCGATCACCGGGTACGGGATCCGCTGCAGGTCGACGATGCCCTGGTGGAGAGTCTCGGCTCCGGCCCGGACCGAGGCGACGATGTCCGTGTCCGGGTCGTCCATGCCCTTCTTGAACCAGGTGAGGTCACCCCCGGCGCAGAAGGCGCCGCCTGCGCCGGTGATGACCAGCGCCCGGAGCGGGGCCTGATCGGCGAGCCAGCCGAAGGCGACCGGGAACTCCGAGATCATTCCCGGGTCCATCGCGTTGAACGCATCGGGTCTGTTCAACGTGAGGATTCCGATCTCACCTTCGATCGTGATCTCGAGGTTTTCCATGACGGGCGGAGTGGGGATCTGGGAGGCCATCGGGAGGGCAGGGTATCCCAATGCCTACCCTGTTAGTCGTGGATCTGCCGCGCGAAAATGGAGACCTCGACGAAGGGCGGGGAGAAGGAGCGGCGGTCGCCGGCACCGGGGGGGTCGACGAACGGGCGGCGCAGATAGTCGCCGAACGACGTTCCTTGCCGGACGAACCGGGCGTCTACCTGTTCCGTGACCGTCACGACGAGGTGATCTACGTGGGCAAGGCCATCTCCATACGCAAACGGGTCGCCTCCCACTTCAGTGGCGGTAACGCCGAGATGACCAGCCTGGTCGAACGGTTCGAGTTCCTGGTCACCGGGTCCGAGTCCGAGGCGCTGATCGCGGAACAGAACTTCATCAAGCGATATCGACCCCGCTTCAACATCAAGCTCCGCGACGACAAGTCCTACCCGTACATCGCGGTCAGCCTCGACGAGGACTACCCCCGGGTCTACTTCACACGCGAGCGCCATCGTGCCGGCCGCGCCTACTTCGGGCCCTTCTCGTCGGCCCGCCGGGTGCGCGAGACCCTCGATCTGCTCGGCAAGCTCTTCCAGTTCCGGACCTGCGAGGGACGGGAACCGGGACGGCGTTCCGGAAGCCCTTGCCTCGATTACTTCATCAAGCGATGTGGCGCTCCCTGCGTCGACTACGTCAGCCGGACCGAGTATCGGGAGTCGATCGACCAGGTGGTGGACTTCCTCTCCGGCCGCTACGACCAGATCGATCGGGACCTCGAGGCGCGCATGGAAGAAGCGGCATCCGCACAGGACTTCGAGACCGCCGCCGTCTTCCGGGACCGCTTGCTGGCGGTCCGGTCCCTCTTCGAACGGCAACGGATCTCCGGGTCCAAGGTCGGGACCGCCGACCTGATCGGGGTGGCGATCGCCGGCACCGACGCCAACGCCCAGGTGTTCCAGGTGCGGGACGGAATCCTCGCCGAGCGCCAGTCCTTCTATCTGGAGAACCCCGCCGAACGGGACCTCGCCGAGGTCACGGCCGAGTTCATCGAACAGTTCTACACCGCATCACCGGCGATTCCGAAGAGGATCGTGCTGGGCCCCGAGATGGCGCTGAGAGCGCCGGATCTCGAAACCTTCCTCAGCGACCGACGGTCCGGCTCAGGCGTCGAGATCAGGATCGCCGAGCGGGGCGACACCCGCCGGCTTCGCGAGCTGGCCGAGCGCAACGCCCGCCTCGCCCTGGAGCAGGACCAGCTGCGGGCCGAGCATCGTCAGCAGCGCCGGGTCGAGTCGCTCTCCTCGCTGGCCGAGGCGCTCGGCATGGCGGAGCTGCCGGTGCGGATCGAAGGCTTCGACATCTCGAACCTGGGCGGCACTCACACCGTGGCCTCGATGGTCGTCTTCGAAGGTGGGCGCCCGAAGAAATCGGACTACCGGCGATTCAAGGTGAAGGGGGAGGAGGGCCACGAAGGGCCGGACGACTTCGCCTCGATGGAGGAGGTGCTGGGCCGGCGCATCGCCCGATACCGGGAGCAGGTGGACCTCTCGCCCCACGACGAGAGCCGCGACCCGAGCTTTGCGTCGCTGCCGTCGGTGGTGATGATCGACGGTGGCAAGGGCCAACTGGCCGCCGGGCTCCGCGTCCTCCAGGAGTTCATCGATCTAGGAGTGACCGTGGTCAGCCTGGCCAAGCGGGAAGAGGAGGTCTTCACGCCGGGCAGCTCGCGGCCGCTGGACCTGCCCCGGGATTCGGAGGCATCGATGCTGCTCCAGCGTGTCCGCGACGAAGCCCACCGGTTCGCGATCACCCATCACCGTGGTCGACGCGACCGGGCCATGACCGATTCCGTCCTCGACGGGCTCCGGGGGGTCGGTCAGGCGAGGAAGCGGCTGCTCCTCAAGCACTTCGGCTCGCCCGACCGGCTGCTCGACGCGACCAGGGAGCAGATCGAGGCTGTGCCCGGCCTGCCCGGTAAGGTGGCTCGCGACATTCACGAGCAACTGAACAGGATCTGAGGGACGTGTCCGCGGAAGACAAACCGGCCGCCGTGGCGGCTGACGATGAATCGACGGACAAGAAGGAAGTCCGGCTGGTCGTGATCACCGGCCTTTCCGGTGCCGGCAAGTCGGCGGCGATCGAGGCCTTCGAAGACAACGGCTACTTCTGCGTGGACAACCTCCCGCCGCAGATGATCGGTTCGCTCGGGGCCCTGTTTCAGCTTCCGGGAAGCGGCGTCGAACGGGCCGCCGTGGTCTCCGATGTGCGCAGCGGCGAGTACTTCGACCAGCTGCTCGAGGTCCTCGACGACCTCGAGAGCGACGGCCTCCACCCGATGCTGCTCTTCCTGGAGGCACACGAGGAGATCCTCACCGACCGCTACAAGGAGACCCGTCGGCGCCATCCGATGGCTCCGGAAGGCCGGATCCTCGACGGGATCGCCCACGAGAAGGAGTTGCTGGCGCCGCTGCGCGCCCGGGCGGATTACGTCATCGACACCTCGAACGTGACCGCGGCGATGCTCCGTCGCCGGATCACGGAGGAGATAGTCGAGGAGGAGGAAGAGGGGAGGATGGCCGTCACCCTGCTCACCTTCGGATTCAAGAACGGGCCGCCGCGGGATGCCGACATCACGCTCGACGTCCGTTTCCTGCCGAACCCCCATTACGACCTCCGGCTCCGCCCGATGACGGGCCTCGACCAGGAGGTCCGTGACTACGTCGAGGAAGGCACCCAGGCGGGCGAGTTCTACGGGCGGCTGATGCCGCTGGTCGACTTTCTGATCCCCGCCTATGTGGCCGAGGGCAAGAGTCACCTCACGATCGCGATCGGATGCACCGGCGGTCGTCACCGTTCGGTGACGGTTGCCGAGAGGGTTTGGCGAGACCTCGCCTCCCGGGACGACGTGGTCGTCCGGGTGACTCACCGCGACCTGGGCTGAACCGAACCGTGGCGAGCCCTGTCATAACGATCGAGGGACTGAGAAAGTCCTACGGCGAAAAGGAAGCCGTCCGTGGGATCGATCTCGAGGTCCAGGCACGGGAGATCTTCGCGGTCCTCGGGCCCAACGGGGCAGGCAAGACCACCACGATCGAGATCCTCGAGGGTTACCGGGAACGGTCCGCCGGCCGGGTCGAGGTGCTGGGGGTGGATCCCGAATCGCCGACCCGCCTCTGGCGCGAGCGGATCGGGATCGTCCCCCAGATCACCACTCTGCAGCCCTACCTGACCGTCAGGGAGTCGCTGGACCTGTACGCCGGTTACTACGCCGCGCCGCGGTCGGTGTCGGAAGTGGTCGGGCTGGTCGGGCTGGAAGGGCAGGAAGGGATGCGGGCAGGCAAGCTGTCCGGGGGCCAGCAAAGGCGCCTCGACGTCGGGATCGCCCTGGTCGGCGACCCGGACCTGCTCTTCCTGGACGAGCCGACCACCGGATTCGACCCATCGGCGCGGCGTCAGGCCTGGGACATGGTCGCCGGCCTCCGGGATCTCGGGAAGACGGTCGTCCTCACCACCCATTACATGGACGAGGCTCAGGCCCTGGCCGACCGGGTGGCGATCATCCGCGGGGGCCGGATCGTCGCCCTGGACACGCCGCAGGAACTCGGTGGCCGGGAAAACCTGCCGACCCACATCACTTTCCGGATGTCATCCGGTGATCCCGACCCGGTCGTTCCCGGGCTCGGCGCCTTCGTCCGCACGGACGAGCCCGACGGCCCCCGTTTCGTGCTCGAGTCCACCGACCCGGTCGCGGATCTCAGCCGGCTCACCGGCTGGGCCCTCGCCGAGGGTCGAGAGCTGCGTGAGCTCGAGGTACGACGCCCCAGCCTCGAAGAGATCTACCTCGAGGTGACCGGGGAAGGTCCCGCTTGAACTCCCTGCGGCTGATCCTCCACGAGTTCCGCTTCGATCAGAAGGTCTTCTGGCGGAACCCCTCATCCGTGTTCTTCACGGCGCTCCTGCCCGTGATCTTCCTGGTCATCTTCGCGACGATCTTCGGTGGCAGCGAGATCGAGACGCTCGGAAACCTCGACACGACCACCTATTACATCCCCGCGATCATCACCCTGGCGGTGGTTTCGGCGACTTTCGTCAGCCTGGCGATGAACGTGACCATCGCCCGGGAGGCGGGCCTGCTGAAACGGGTCCGGGGAACACCGCTCCCGGCCTGGGTGTTCATCGCCGGACTGGTCGGCAACGCCTTCGTAATCTCACTGATCATGCTGGCCGCGATCACCGTGATCGGCGCCGTCATCTACGGGGTAGCGGTGCCTTGGTCCCACCTGCCCGCCGTGATCGTCACCCTGCTGATCGGCGCCGCTTCGTTCTGCTGCCTCGGGCTCGCCCTGTGTGCGGCGATCCCGACCCGCGAGGCCGCGTCGGCCATCACCAACCTGATCTCGCTGCCGCTCTACTTCCTCTCCGGGGTCTTCATCCCCGAGAGCGAGATCCCCGACGGCGTCTTGACAGTCGCCGGGGTGCTTCCGGTGAGGCCCTTCTTCCAGTCCTTCCTCTCCTCGTGGGACCCGGCCACGACCGGCCCCGGAATCGAATGGGGACATCTGGCCGTGGTCGCGGCCTGGGGGCTTTTCGGGCTGCTGGCGGCGATCCGCTGGTTCCGGTGGACCCCCCGGGGGTGACCCTGCATCGGGAGCGGCAAGTGGTCCGTCGCCCCGACCGATTAGCCTGCTGGGGTGCTACATCACATCGTTCTTGAAGTCTCTGACATTGCCCGCGCGTCTGATTTCTATGACTCGCTCCTATCGCCACTCGGTTGGCGCCGTCACGTGAACCAGGCCGGCACCGTCGGCTATGGGATATCGCGGCCGATCCTCTTCATCTCGGAGCGGACCGGTGTTCGCGCCGAGGGCAGCCTGATCAGCCTCGGCGCACCCGGGATCGCCGCCGTCAAGGCCGCGTGGGAGGGCGGCTGCCGGGCCGGTGGCTCGAACGTCGCCCAGCCGGGCGAGACGAGCGCCCACGGCTCCGGCTCATACTCCGCCTTCCTGAGGGACCCGGACGGGCACGACATCGAAGTCACGGTCGGGACCGACTGAGTTCGGTTCGCCGGACACAGCTGCCCGTCCCGTTCCGGGGCGGGCGGCCCTGCCGCGGGCGCCCCAATACAATCGGGATCCCAACCCCAAGTTCTTCCCAGGAGGCGGTAGCGAATGAGTGTCAAGGTGGCGATCAACGGTTTCGGACGGATCGGACGGAACGTGTTCCGTGCGGCCCAGGCGGCTAACGCCGACATCGAGTTCGTTGCGATCAACGATCTGACCGACAACGAGACCCTGGCTCACCTGCTCAAGTACGACTCGATCCTCGGCCGGTTCGACGGCACCGTCGAAGCCACCGAAGGCTCGATCATCGTCGACGGAAACGAGATCAAGGCCCTCTCCGAGCGCGACCCGGCGAAGCTGCCCTGGTCGGAGCTCGAGGTGGACGTCGTTCTCGAGTCCACCGGGTTCTTCACCGCCCGCCCGGATGCCGCCAAGCATCTCGAAGCCGGCGCGAAGAAGGTCATCATCTCCGCCCCCGCCAAGGACCCGGACGTGACCGTGGCCCTCGGAGTCAACTTCGGTGACTACGACCCGGAGAATCACCACATCATCTCCAACGCCTCCTGCACGACCAACTGCCTCGCCCCGTTTGCCAAGGCGATCAACGATTCGGTCGGCATCGAGTACGGGCTGATGACCACGATCCACGCCTACACCTCGGATCAGCGCCTCCAGGACATGCCCCACAGCGACCTTCGCCGGGCACGTGCCGCCGCCGCCAACCTGATCCCGACCACCACCGGCGCCGCCAAGGCCGTCGGCCTGGTGCTCCCGGAGCTGGCCGGCAAGCTGAACGGCTTCGCGGTGCGCGCCCCCGTGATCACCGGTTCCGCGGTGGACCTCACCTTCACCCCCTCGAAGGCCACCTCGGCCGAAGAGGTCAACGCCGCCGTCAAGGCAGCGGCCGAGGGCGAGCTCAAGGGAATCCTCTCCTACACCGAGGACCCGATCGTCTCGACCGACATCATCGGTGATCCGCACTCGTCGATCTTCGACGCGCCGCTCACCCAGGTGATCGGTGACGGCAAGCTCGTCAAGGCCGTCTCCTGGTACGACAACGAGTGGGGCTACTCGAACCGCTGCGTCGAACTGCTCGGCAAGGTCCTCTAGGACGCTTCCGGGCGGCAGCGGGAACGCGCGCATGGCATTCGGCAAGGCGTCCATCCGGGACGCTGATGTTGAGGGCCTCCGGGTCCTGGTCAGAGTCGACTTCAACGTTCCGCTGGACGGGGAACGGGTAACCGACGACACCAGGATCCGGGCGGCTCTGCCGACGATCGAGGACCTGATCTCCCGGAACGCCCGGGTGATCCTGTGCTCGCACCTCGGCCGTCCGAAGGGGCAGGTCGACCCGGAGTTCTCGCTGGCCCCGGCGGCGGAGCGGCTTTCGAGCCTGCTCGGCAGGCCGGTCACCCTTGCCCCCGACGTGGCGGGCGAAGGCGCGAAGGAGGCCGTCGCGGCCCTGGAGCCCGGCGGTGTCGTCCTTCTGGAGAACACCCGCTTCGAACCGGGCGAGACCAAGAACGACCCGGCTCTGGCCAAGGCATTGGCCGACCTCGCCGACATCTATGTGAATGACGCGTTCGGCGCGGCCCACCGGGCCCACGCCAGCACGGTCGGGGTCGCCCGGCTGCTGCCGGCCTACGCCGGCCTGCTGCTCGAACGCGAGGTCGAGAACCTGAGCGCGGTCGCGGACGATCCCGCCCGCCCGCTGGTGGTCGTACTCGGCGGAGCCAAGGTCTCCGACAAGGTCGGCGTGATCGACCGCTTCCTCGAGATCGCCGACCAGGTTCTGATCGGTGGGGCGATGTGCTTCCCGTTCTACCGGGCCCAGGGCCATCCGACCGGGGACTCGCTGGTCGAGAAGGACGGGATCCCGCTGGCGGCGGACGCGCTTGAGAAGGCGAAGGAAACCGGCTGTGAGCTGATCCTGCCGACCGATCTTTCGCTCGGCCGGGCGTTCGCCGCCGACACCGAGCACACCCACCTCGACGGGGTGGAGGTTCCTGACGGCTGGATGGGACTCGACATTGGCCCCGGTTCGGCGACCGCCTACGCGGCCCGGATCGAGGCGGCGGGAACCGTCCTCTGGAACGGGCCGATGGGTGCTTTCGAGCTGCCGTCCTTCGCGGCCGGAACCCGCACCGTCGCGAACGCGGTCGCCGCGTCCGCGGCGCACACCGTGGTCGGAGGCGGCGATTCCGTCGCCGCCCTCGTCAAGTTTGACCTCACCGAAAAGATCGATTGGGTCTCGACCGGCGGCGGCGCCTCACTGGAGCTGCTGGAGGGCAAGGCCCTCCCCGGAGTCGACGCCCTCAAGGAGGCATGATCACCGCATGAGCCGACGTCCCTTCATCGCCGCCAACTGGAAGATGAACAAGACGGCCGCCGAGGCCGACGAGTTCCTCGACACTTTCCTCCCGACCCAGTCGGCCGACGGCCCCGAAGTCGTGATCTGCCCGACTTATCTGGCACTTGCCCGCGTGGCCGAGCGCTGCGCCGGCACGCCCGTGCGGAGCGCCGCCCAGAACATGTACTTCGAGGATTCGGGAGCGTTCACCGGGGAGATCTCGGCACCTATGCTGCTCGACATCGGGGTCGATGCCGTGGTGCTCGGGCACTCCGAGCGCCGCCAGTTCTTCGGCGAGACCGACGAGGCCCTGGCCCGTAAGGTCCGGCGTGCCCTCGAAGCTGGGATCCAACCGATTCTCTGCGTCGGGGAGACGGAGGCCGAACGCCGTTCCGACGACACCGACGCCGTGCTCTCCCATCAGGTCCTGACCGACCTGGCGGAGGTCCACGACACGGACCTGGAGAAGGTGGTGATCGCCTACGAACCGATCTGGGCGATCGGGACGGGCCTCACCGCGAGTCCGGAGCAGGCCCAGGAAGCGATCAACTTCATCCGCAACCTGCTGCGCGGCCGGGATCCCGAAGCCGCCGGGAAGGTCCGGATCCTCTACGGCGGCTCCGTCAAGCCCGGCAATGCCGCCGAGCTGCTCGGGCTGCCCGACATCGACGGGGCATTGGTCGGTGGGGCCGCCCTCGACCCGGCCGACTTCGGCGCGATCGTCGCCGCCGCTCCCGCGGAGTAACCACGTGGCCGAGCCGATCGCTCCCGACGACCTGCCGGTTCCCGGCCTGGCGCTTGTCATCCTCGATGGCTGGGGTCTCGCCCCAGACGGTCCGGGAAACGCGATCTCGCAGGCGAAGACACCTAACTTCGACCGGCTCTGGGAGCGGTTCCCGGCCACGCAGCTCTCGGCCCAGGGCCCGGACGTCGGGCTGCCCGAGGGGCAGATGGGCAACTCCGAGGTCGGTCACCTCAACCTCGGGGCCGGTTCGATCGTCAAGCAGGACCTGGCTCGGATCGACACCGCCGTCGCCGATGGCTCCTTCTTCGACAACGAGGCCCTGGTGGATGCCTGCCGGCAGGCGGCTGCCAGCCCTCGGGGGCGGCTCCACCTGATCGGCCTGGTCTCCGATGGCGGGGTCCATTCCGGCTGGGAGCACCTCGAGGCCTGCGTCGAGCTGGCCTCTCAGGAAGGTGTGCCCGACATCGTCTTCCACGTGATCACCGACGGTCGCGACACCTTGCCCCACGGCGGCAGGGGATACGTCGCCGAGCTGGAGAGGTGGCTGCGCTCCGCCGGCCGGGTCGGCACCGTGAGCGGCCGCTACTACGCGATGGATCGCGACACCCGCTGGGAACGCGTGAAGCTGGCCTACGACGCGATCGTCCACGGCGAAGGGCCTAAGGCCGCCGATTCCGCGGAGGCGATCGCCAATGCCTACGACCACGGGCAGACCGACGAGTTCATCACCCCGACCGTGATCGGCGACTACGACGGGGCGGCCGAGGGGGACGTCGCGGTCTTCGTCAACTTCCGTCCCGACCGGGCCCGGGAGCTGACCATGGCGCTGGCCGACCCGGACTTCGACGGGTTCACCCGCTCCGGCGGACCGCTGCTCGATCTGACCACGATGACCGTGTATCGGAAGGGTTGGCCCTACCCGGTCGCCTTCCCCGAGCAGCGGCCGAAGGTGACGCTTGCCCAGGTGATCTCGGAGTCCGGGGGCCGGCAGCTCCATGTCGCCGAGACCGAGAAGTACGCCCATGTCACGTACTTCTTCAACGGTGGGCGGGAAGAGGAGTGGACCGGGGAGGAGCGGCGCCTGGTCGAGTCGCCCCGGGACGTCCCGACCTACGATCACAAGCCGGAGATGAGCGCCAACGCCGCCGCCGACGCTTTCGTCGCCGGCTGGCGTGACGAGTCGCCGCGCTTCGGGATCATCAACTTCGCCAATCCCGACATGGTCGGCCACACCGGTGTCATTCCCGCCGCCGTCGAGGCGATCGAGGCGGTCGACGCCTGCCTCGGCCGGGTGGTCGAGGCGGTGCTCGCATCCGGGGGCGCCTGTCTGATCACCGCCGATCACGGCAATGCCGACAACATGCTCGAGCCGGATGGTTCGCCGAACACGGCCCACTCGCTCAACCCGGTCCCTTTGATCCTCACGGTCGAGGGTCCCCGGCTCGCTGGCGGCGGCATCCTCGCCGACGTCGCCCCGACCGTCCTCGAGGCCCTCGGCATCCAGCAGCCCGTCGAGATGACCGGTCACAGCCTGATCGAACCGGGCTGAACCGCCGTGCGTCAGGATCCGGACCGGCTTACCTTCGAGATCCACGACCGTGACGGCGAGGCGCGGCGAGGGACGCTTCAGACCCCGCACGGTCCGGTCGAGACCCCGGCGTTCATCCCGCTTGCGACCAAGGGGTCGGTCCGGGGCATGGCCGCGCACGAGGTCAGCGACATGGGATTCCAGATGGTCCTGGGCAACACCTACCACCTGTTGGTTGCTCCCGGGCCCGACCGCGTCGCCGCCGCGGGCGGCCTCCACAAGTTCATGGGCTGGGATCAGGCGATCATCACCGATTCCGGCGGTTTCCAGGTCTTTTCCCTCGCCCACGGTGGCGTCGCGGAGGAGATCAAGGGCAGCGGCCGGGTCATGCACGGCCTCGCCAAGACCCTCGGCATCGAGGAGGAGGGCGTCCGGTTCCGCTCCTACAAGGACGGCTCCGAGCTGATGCTCTCACCGGAGAGCTCGATGTCGGTGCAGGCGGCGCTCGCATCCGACATCGCCCTGGTCTTCGACGAATGCACCCCCTTTCACGCCGACCGCGACTACACCGCCCGCTCCACCGAACGGACCCACCGGTGGCTGGATCGCTGCCTCGCCTGGCACGAGCAGAACGGACCGCCCGGACAGGCCGTCTTCGGGATCATCCAGGGAGGCACGTACGAGGACCTTCGGCGGGAGTCCTGCGAATACGTCTCCGCCTCCGGGGTGGACGGGATCGCGATCGGTGGCACCCTCGGCCGGGACAAGCCGGAGATGGCGGAGGTGCTCGGCTTCACCGTGCCCAACCTGCCTCGGGACGCCCCGAAGCATCTGCTCGGCATCGGCGAGGTCGATGACCTGATGCGGGGAATCGCCCTTGGCATCGACGTCTTCGACTGCGCGGTGCCGACCCGGCTCGCCCGTCACGGGATGGCGCTCGTCCCCGACGAGCCTCGCTTCCGGATCGACATCCGCAAGTCCCGGATCGCCGGCCAGCGCGGCCCTCTCGTCGAGGGCTGCCCCTGCACCGCATGCACCGGCTACGACCGCGACTACATCAACTACATCTCCCGCTCCGAGGAACTGACCGCGGTGCGGTTGCTGGTGGAACACAACCTCACCTACATGGAACGGTTGATGGGCGGTGCTCGCGAGGCGATCTCGGCGGGCGATTACGGCGCTTACAGCGAGGCCATCCTGTCCGGCACGGCTCCCTGGGAAGCACGCGACTAGGATGCGGGGCCGATGGCCGAACCGCTGATCAAGCTCGAGGGGATCTCCAAGCGATACGGCAAGATCGTCGCGCTGGACAACCTTTCGATGGAGGTGCCGGAAGGCACCGTCTGCGGTCTGCTCGGGCCCAACGGCTCCGGCAAGACCACCGCTATCCGGGTGGTGCTCGGACTGACCCGGGCGAACGGGGGACAGACGACCCTGCTCGGCGCATCGCCGCACGGCCCCGGCTTCACGGCGGCCATCCACCAGACCGGTGCCCTGGTCGAGGGTCCGGCGCTCTACGGCCGTGCGACGGCGCGGCGGAACCTGGAGATCCAGGCTGCAGCGCTCGGAATCAAGGACCCCGACCGGGAGATCGACGAGCTTCTGACCCTGGTGAGCCTGGGCGAGCGGGCCGACACGAAGCCCCACGGCTTCTCGCTCGGCATGAAGCAGCGTCTCGGGCTGGCGATCGCCCTGCTCGGCAACCCTCGGATCGTGATCCTCGACGAACCGACCAACGGCCTCGACCCCTCCGGCATCATCGAGATCCGCGAGCTGATCAAGCAGCTGCCGAGTCGCGGGATCACTGTGCTGGTCTCGTCGCATCTCCTTTCCGAAGTCCAGTTGATGTGCGACCGAGCGACGATCATCAACAAGGGCAGGCTGGTCGCCGACGGCACGATGGACGAGATCCTCGCCGGCGCCGGGCCGTCCGGATGGAAGGTCTATGTCCAGGGCGCCGAGGAACAGCGGGCCGGTAAGGCGTTGACGGCGGCGGGCATGAGCGCGAGCGGCGACGGGCAGGGCGGGCTCACCGTCCACGGTCAGGTCAAGGACGATTCCGAGATCACCCGGACGCTCGCCGGTGAAGGGATCTACCTGCGCGGCCTGTACCGTGAGCAGGCCGACCTCGAACGTGTCTTCATGTCATTGACCGGTGGGGAGGACGGCGATGCTCAGTGAGTTCCTGAAGGTTCGTTCGCTGCCGACCCCGCGGTGGACTCTGATCGCCCTGTTGGCCTGTCTCGCGCTCGGAATGGCGGCCGCGGCCAAATGGGGTGTCGGTGCTGAAGCCGCGGTGCTGGACCTGGCGGTGACGCTTCCGGCCTGGATCGCATCGGTGGTCTTCGGCGTATGGATAGCCGGGGTCGAGTTCGGGCAGAACACCCTCCGCCGCGTCCTCGCCGCCGATCCTGGCAGGCTGGGGCTCATCTTCGCGAAGTTGACGGTGGGGTGGCTCACGATCACGGCGGTGACGGTCGGTCTGGTGGTCATCGGCACGCTGCTGTTCGGGCTGGCGGGATCGGGCCACGAAGCTTCGATCGGCTCGGAGCAGGCGGCCCGGGTGGGGGCAGCGGCACTGCTCGCCAACTTGGTGGGCGCGACCGTTGGCATGGGATTGACGCTGCTGACTCGCTCGATGGCCGGGGGCCTGACCATCACCCTCGTCTTCTTCTTCGTCCTCGATACGGCGCTGTCGTTCGCCCCGAAGGTGGGGGAGTACTCGCTGGGAGTAGTCAGCACCGACCTCGACGCGGCGATCCGCGGAAGTCAGGAACTCGAGTTCGGAGGTTCGGTGACGCACGATCCCCTCGCCGCCGCGATCTTGACGGCGGCCTGGGTCGTGGTCCTCTTCGGCGCCGGCGCCATTAGGACCATCTACTCCGAAGTCAAGTAGCCGGGCCACGGGGCGGGCGCGACGCCCTACTGCGTGTTGTCCCGCAGGGTTTCCTTGATCTCGCGGGTGAGATCGTCGACGGACTTGCCGGCCCAGTCGCGGACCTTCACGGACGCGGCCTTGTCGGTCAGGGCGATCACGCCGCCGGCCACCGCCGCCGCGATCAGGATCAGGGCGAGCATCCCGAAGAGGAAACGGGTCACGGACCGAAAGAACGAACGCCTCGGAGGGGCGGGGGGCGTCGCGACCGGCTGCCGGTAGCGGGGCGGCGGCGGGGTCGGCCGATGGGCGATCCGGGTCGTCCGCTCCAGCGGACGGGTCGCCGTCTCGGCCTGCGGGAAGTGGGAAGGAGTGGGCTCGTCGCCGAGCACCTGGGTGACATCCTCGCCCCGAAGGCCGCGCTGCAGCCCGTCGGAGAGAGCGGCAGCGGAGCCGTAGCGCCGGTCCTTGTCGCCCTCGAGCGCCATCATCACGGCCCCGCTGACCGACTCGGGAACATCCCCGTTGTAGGTGCGGGGCGGCAGCGGCTTCTCGTTCTGCTGGCGGATCGCCAGCTCGGCGAGCGAGGATCCCTCGTAAGGGAGACGCCCCGTGAGGAACTGGTAGAGCACGACACCCAGCGCGTAGACATCGGTCGCGGGGGTCGCTTCCTCACCCCGGACCTGTTCCGGGGCCAGGTATGCGGCGGTCCCGACCACGGACCCCACCTGGGTTATCCGGGTCTGCTCGGCGGCACGGGCGATCCCGAAATCGGTCAGCTTGCAGGTCATCGGCCCGCCCCCGACCGGCCCGCCGGTGACCATCAGGTTCCCGGGCTTTACGTCCCGATGGATGATCCCGTGACGGTGGGCGTACTCGAGGCCCGCGCAGGCCTGGACGCCGATCTCCATCGCGGTCTCCGCGTCGAGCACGCCTTCGCTCTTCAGCAACTGAGCCCCGGAGCGGCCTTCGACGCACTCCATGACGATGAAGTGGCGGCCGCTGTCGACCCCGGTGTCATACACCTGCACGATGTTCGGGTGGATCAGCTTGGCGACCGCGAGGGCCTCCCGGCGGAAACGCGCGACGAAACGGTCGTCATCCGAGAGGTGCTCGGCCAGCACCTTCACGGCGACGGTACGTTCGAGGATGCGATCCGTCGCCCGGTACACGTTCGACATGCCGCCCGAGCCGAGCTTGTCGTGAAGCTCGTAGCGATCCGCGAGGGTTGCGTTGTTGCTCATCGCCGGGTCATCCTGACGGGGGTCCGACCCCACCGGTGCCGGGCCCGACCCCACCGGTCCCCGAGCCGCCACCGGTTCCCGGGTTGGTCGAAGGAGGCGTCTCCGGCTGGGTTCCGCCCGGGTTGTTCCCCTGGCCGCCACCTTGGTTTCCGTTGTTGCCCGACTGGTCGTCCGGCTGCTTCTCCTGCTTGCCGGTCGTGCCGGACTCCGGGGTCGGCTCCGGTTCTTCGGCCTGGGTCTCCCCGGTCTCCCCGGTCGTGGCGGTGTCCGGCAGCTCCGCAGGCTCCTCCTCGACGGTCGTGCCGTCGGCGGTGGGGCAGCCTTCCTGGTCCAGCGCCTGGATGGTCAGCACCAGCTGCGTGGCACCCTCCCGCAGCGACCGTTTCAGGCCCTGATCCACACTGGAGCTGAGCCCTTCGATCTGCCGGGTCGCCTCCTGAGCGGTGTTGATGGCGGCGACGCAGTCCCCGGAGTCGGCGAGCTCGCGGACCTCGTCGAGCTTGGCCGAAATCTCCTTCACCGTGTCGCCGGGCAGCAGGTTCGAACGGTCCTCGCTGCAACCGGTCATCGCCCCCGCCGAGAGGACGGCTGCCAACGAGAAGAGGGCGATCCGGGACCGCGCCCCGCTTGTGCTGAAGGGGTTGAAGGACATCTCGGGCGAGTCTAGAGAAAGGGCTGGGGCCGGCCATGTGATCGCATCGAATCAACGTCCCTGGAAGAGGCGATCGCCGAGGTTCGCCGGCAGCCCGGCGGCCACGATCGCCGCCGCCGCGACCTCCACCGGGTATTCCACCCGGTGGAACGTGGCTTCGAGGCTTTCCGTGTCGAGCTCGGCCCAGGCCGCCCTCGGATCCCCGTCCCTCGGCTGGCCGACCGAGCCCGGGTTGATCAGCCATTTGCCGGTCGCGAGGCTGAGACGGGTGCCCTCCGGAGCCAGAACCGAGGAGATCCGGGACATCTCGTCGATCCGGGTGAAGTACAGCGCGATGTGGGAATGCCCGATCAGCGCGATCCGTTGTGTCTGGAAGGAAAGGTTGTCCTCGGCCAGGTCGCTGTCGATCACGTACTCCCAGATCGGATCCCGGGGGGAGGCGTGGTAGAGGCCGATCCCTTCCCGCACGGCGGAGCTGCCGTCGAGCCGACGCAGGATCTCCTGCCCCTCTTGGCCCAGGGTCTTCTTGGTCCAGTGGGCGGCGGTGGCGGCGCTGGGGCTGAAGCTGCCGATGTCGATCTCGCCGAGTGCCGCCAGATCGTGGTTGCCCAACAGGCAGACGGAGCACCGGTCGATCAGCAGATCCAGGCATTCACGCGGCTCGGCTCCGTATCCGACCGCGTCGCCGAGGCACCAGATCTCGTCGGGCCCGGCCGTGTCCACGGCCGCCAAGACCGCTTCGAGGGCGGGCAAGTTGGCGTGGATGTCGGAGATCACGGCGACGCGCATGGGATCGCCCGGGTGCCCGGCCGAATCCGTATCGTAGGGATCGATGAACTCCGGCTCCGGAACTCGGGACCGCCTGAAACTCTCCTCCCTCATGGCGGCCGGGCTGGGGGCGATCCTCGTCGCCTGGCTCCTCGCCTTCCTGTTCGCGATCCCGCTGACATCCGGGCCCGTGGACCGCGGCGCGGCGGAACGCATCCTGGAAAAGAAGCTCGGCCCCGAGAAGATCGAACGTGCGGAGGAATACCGTGCCGGTCAGCGCCGACTGGCGATCGGGTCGATGGCGGCGGAGCTGATCTTGCTGGCCGGGCTCGCGTTCTGGCGTCCCGCGCCCTTGAGGAGCCTGCTTCGGCGACTCGGCCGACGGCCGGTCCTGGGTGCGGCCGGCGCCGGCGCCGGGATCGCGGTGCTCGTCGCCCTGGTCGGGCTGCCCCTGGATCTGGTCGCGGTCGACCGGGCCCGTGACCACGGGCTCTTCAGCCAGTCGGTTGGGGGATGGCTCACCGATTTCGCGATGTCGACCGGGATCACAGCCGCTCTGGCCGCGGTCGGCGCGGCCGTGGCGATGGGTTTGTGGAGACGCCTTAGGAAGGGCTTCTGGCTGGCCGGCTCGGCCCTGGTTATCGCGTATGCGGTGATCTTCGTGTGGCTTTGGCCGGTCGTGGTGTCACCGATCTTCAATGACTTCGAACCGCTGCCCGAAGGGCCGGTCCGCGCCGAGGTGCTCCGCCTCGCCGACGAAGCCGGGGTGGACGTGGGACAGGTGTACGAGGTCGATGCCAGCCGCCGCTCCTCCACGCTGAACGCCTATGTCAACGGGATCGGGTCCACCAAGAGGGTCGTGATCTACGACAACGCGTTGCGTGACCTCAGCCGACCCGAGCTTTCCTCCCTGATCGCCCACGAGCTGGCCCACGTAAAGTCGAGCGACCTGGACCGTGGGCTCCTGTTCGCGATCCTGGTGATCCCGCTCGGGGTCCTCACCGTGCAGCTCGCCACCGGACTCGCGGTGCGCCGCAGCGGCGACGATCCGTCCGGACCGGGGGTGATCCCGGCCCTGGCCCTCTCGATAGCGGTCGTGACGATGGTGCTCGCGGTCCCGGGCAACTGGCTTTCGCGTCAGGTCGAGGCAAACGCGGATGCCGAAGCGATCTCGATGACAGGTCAGCGCGGACTGATCGACCTCCAGCTCCGTTTGGCCGGCCAGAACCTCTCCGATCCCGACCCGCCGCCGGCCTGGCAGTTTGTCTACGGAACCCACCCGACGACCATCGAGCGGATCGGCATGGCCGCCGCCTGGAGAAGCGATTCCGAATGAAGATCACCGTCATGGCGGTAGGCCGGATCCGTTCGCCTTTCGTCGAACCGGAAAGCCATTACGTCAAGCTGACCAGGCCACGCCAACCGGTGGAGGTGGTGGAGGTGAAGGACGACGCCGCCCTGCTTCGGCGGGTCGACACCGGCTCCCGCCTGGTCGCCCTGGAGTTCGGGGGTGCCCAGATGAGCTCCGAGGAGTGGGCGGTATGGCTGGACCGGCGCCGGCACGAGGGACGCAACGTCACGATGCTGATCGGCGGGCCGGCCGGGCTGCCCGAGGAGTTGCGCCGGCGGGCCGACGAGTCGGTCTCGCTGGGCCGGCAGACGATGGCCCATCAGCTCGCTCGGGTGGTTCTCCTGGAGCAGATCTTCCGGGCCGGGAAGATCCTCGCCGGCGAGAAGTACCACCTTTGAGGGCGTCAATAGGATCCCTTCGGTGAATCATGAAACTCCCGAAGACGAATCTGCCGTTTCCGCGGACCCGGTGACCCGGTTGGCGGCGGCGGTGACCGCGGCCGCCTCCCGCCTCCCCGGGGCCGGCGAAGTGTCGCCCGCGCTCGATCCGTCACCCCGCCCCGAGATGGGCGATTACAGCACCAACGCGGCGATGCTCCTGGCCAAGCCGCTGGGCCGCCCGCCCCGTGAGATCGCGGCGGAGCTGTGCCCGGCGATCGAAGCCGCCTTGGGCGACGCCCTGGAGAAGACCGAGGTCGCCGGCCCGGGCTTCATCAACCTCTTCCTCGCGCCTGACTGGTACCGCGTGGCGGTGGACCTGATGGCGGGCTCCGGGGGAGCCCCGGTGGCTCCGACCGCGAACCCGGAGAAGATCATCGTCGAGTTCGTCTCCGCCAATCCGACCGGCCCGTTGACCGCTGCCTCCGGTCGCCACGGCGCCTACGGCGACGCTCTCTCGAACCTGCTGGAAGCCACCGGCAACGCGGTGACCAGGGAGTACTACGTCAACGACGGCGGCACCCAGGTAGCCAACTTCGGCGCTTCGATCGCCGCCCGGATGACCGGCGACGAGCCGCCCGAGGGCGGCTACAAGGGCACCTATGTGAACGAGCTGGCGGACCGGGCCAGGGAAGAAGGGCACGACGCCGCCGATCTGGACCGTCTGGCCCGGGTCGGGGTGGCCTGGATGGTCGAGGGCATCCGCGGGTCGCTGGAGAGCTTCGGCGTGAAGATGGACGACTTCTTCTCCGAGCGTTCGCTCTACGAGGACAACCTCGTCGACCGGGGGATCCAGCGCCTGAGCGCGGCCGGGCACACCTTCGAGGAGGAAGGCGCGGTCTGGCTGCGGACGACCGACTTCGGTGACGACAAGGACCGGGTCCTGATCCGATCCAACGGCGAGGTCACGTACTTCGGTGCCGACGTCGCGTACCACGTCGACAAGATCGAGCGCGGCAACGACCGCCTGATCGACGTCCTCGGTGCCGACCACCACGGCTACGTCGCCCGGATGGCGGCCGCGATGGAGTCACTCGAAGCCGGCAAGGCCGAGTTCGAAGCCCAGATCATGCAGCTGATCCACCTGGTGGAGGGTGGCAAGCGGACCAAGATGTCGAAGCGGGCGGGGGACATCGTCACGCTCGACGAGCTGGTCGGCGACATCGGCGTCGACGCGGCCCGCTGGTTCCTGCTTCAGCGCAGCCACGACCGGACGATCGACCTCGATCTCGACCTCGCCCGCAGTGAGTCCTCGGAGAACCCGGTGTACTACGTCCAGTACGCGCACGCCCGGATCCAGAGCATCCTTCGCAAGGCGGTCGACCAGGGAGCGGGCAGCGATTCCACCACCCCGGAAGCCGAGGTGGAGCCTTCGGAGAAGGCCCTGATCGCGCGGCTGCTCGAATTCCCGGCTGAGGTTCATGAAGCCGCCGACAAGCGGGCGCCACATCGGATCTGCGCCTACGCCTCGGACGTCGCCGCCTGCTTCCACGCCTTCTATCGGGACTGTCAGGTCATCGGCGCCGAAGGAGCCGGGGTCGAAGCCGCCCGTCTGAAGCTGTGCGGGGTCACCGCGGAAACGATCCGACGGGCCCTCGGGCTCCTCGGGATCTCCGCGCCGGACCGGATGTAGACGAGCCGCC
>JBEBXB010000010.1:0-19356 GCA_040391885.1 Conexibacter woesei
CACCCCTTAAACACGAAAACCCCCTGTGGAGAGGGGGTTTTCGTATAGCGGGGGCCGGATTCGAACCGGCGACCTTCGGGTTATGAGCCCGACGAGCTACCTGACTGCTCCACCCCGCGGCGGACCGTGGATTCTAGCACCGCCTATCCGGCGCTGTCGCCGGCATGTGGATCTCGCTTCCCGAATGATGAATCGGTAGACGCGGAAGAGGGTCCGGGGCGACCGCCCCTCATCCGCCCTAACGCTTGACCGGGACGCGGAAATTCTTGTTGAACCGCTTCTTGTCGATCTTGAAGGTGACCTTGACGGCCGCCTTCTTGCGCTTCTTGACCGCCGACCGGGCCTTCCCCGAGAGCTTGATGACCAGCTGCTTCGAGCCGCCCTTGGCCAGCTTGACCCTGGCCTTGCCGATGGTGATCGTCCGGCGGCCCTTGCGGGTGCTGGCGGTCACGGTGACCACCCCGCCCCGGGGGGCGAAAATGGTTCCGAGCACCAGGCGCTTCCGCTTGAGCTCAATCCGTTGCGGGGCGGCCGAGCCCTTCTTGCCGGTGCCGACGATCAATCGCATCTGCGATCCCAGCTTGGCGCGCACCTTGCCCTTCGGGACACCCTTCCCGCCACCGAGGGTGCCGACCAGGATGTTCTTGCAGGCACCCGCTCCCTTGTTGGTGACCGGGTCGGTCGGATCGACCACGGCGGTGTCGCCGGCCGGGTCGTTGTCACGCTGGCAGAAAATCAGCTTGTCGGGTTCGCCATCACGGGCGTGGATCTCGTCAAAGGTGCTACGCAGGTTGGCCTGACAGGTGCCGTCCGAGTTGAAGGTGTCACGCCCCGGACCGCCGACCAGCACATCGGTCATACAGCCGCCGTCGAGCTCGTCGTTGCCGCGACCGCCGTCGATCACGTCATCGCCCTCGTTGCCCTGGAGCTTGTCGTTGCCGGCCCCGCCGGAGATCTTGTCGTCGCCGTCGCTTCCCCAGAGCACATCGTTGCCCGGGGATCCGACCATCACGTCGTTGCCACTACCTCCGCCGACCTCCTCGAGGTCGGGATGCAGGTTGTCACCCTCGCCTGCCGCGCCGTCGTTGGCGACACCGTCAAGGGTGATGCGCAGCGGCTCGGAGCGGTGGAAGTAGCTGATCTTGTCGTTGCCCGGGCCGCCGATGTAGGTGTCGGCGCCCTTCATTCCGGCTGGGTATCCGAACCCGACATAGGTCTCGAACTCGTCGTCTCCCGGCCCGCCGTCGAGCAGGTCGTCGCCGCCGGGGCCGGATTCGCCGAAGTCGCCGTTGAGGTGGTCGTTGCCCTCCTGCCCGTAGACCCGGTCGTCACCGTCGCGGCCGGTCAGCTCGTCGTTGCCGGCGCCACCGTGAAAGATGTCGTTGCCGGTGCCCCCATCAAGTCGATCGTCGCCGGCGCCTCCGTCGCCTTCGAGGGAGACGGTGAACGGCACGTCCCCGTTCTCGTAGGCGCTGAGGAAGTCATCACCGCCGAGCAGCGAGACCACGACCTTGCTCGGGCGCGGGCAATGCCAGACGTCGGGCTCCCAGATGTTCTCGTCCGAGCTGCTGTCCGTGCAGACCGCGGCCGCGGCGGGTGTGACGCTGGAGCCTTCGTCACCGTAGATCCTGACCCTGGACGTGTCGTCCATGGAGAAATCGTCGTAGGCGTTGGCGAAGTTCACGTCGTCCGATCCCTCGGTGCCCGTGACCTCGACCACCCCGCCGACATAGTCGATGGTGACCGCCCCCGCGACCGCCGGCACGAGCAGAGAGGCGAAGAAGAGGATGGGCAGAACGGCGAGAAGAACGATCCGCGGACGAGCACGGAGAGGGGAATCGTTGAGCATCGGCTGAGTTTGCCACCCCAAGAGCCGTTGCCAAAGGTTCCCCGCCCCAGAAATAGCCCCAGAGTTACGGTCGGGCACTCGACAAGGCCGGAGCTCGGCCCGGATTCATCCCTGGCCGGTGGGACGGATCAGGATTTCGTTGAGGGAGACGTGCCCGGGACGGGTCACGGCGAACTCGATCGCATCCGCGATGTCCGGGGCCTGAAGCGGCTCCTCGATGCCGCCCAGTCGTTCCCTCACCTCCTCGCGGACACCGCCGCGGATGTGGTCGGTGAGTTCCGTCTCCACCGCTCCCGGTTCGATGATCGTGACCCGAACCCCTTCGGAGCTGACTTCCTGGCGCAACGCCTCGCTGACCGCCCCGACCCCGTGCTTGGTCAGGTTGTAGACGCCGGCGCCGGCCCGCGGAACCCGCCCTGCCACCGAGCTGATGTTGACGATGTCGGCGATCTGCCGGGGACCGTCCTTGGCTGCGTCATGAAGGTGAGGCAGCGCGGCATGAGTCACGTACATCAACCCCTTGAGGTTGAGGTCGATCATCCGGTCCCACTCCTCGGTGGGTGCGCCGTGGATCGGCCCGAGCAGCATCACGCCGGCGTTGTTGACGACGATGTCGAGCCGTCCGAAGTCCCCGACCGTCCTGGTGACCGCGGCTCTGACCTGGGCCTGGTCGGTCACGTCGCATTCGATGGCCAGGGCCGTATGCCCTCGGCCCGCGATCTCCTGGGCAAGCTTCTCGATCCGATCCACCCGCCGGGCAAGCAGCGCCACCTTCGCTCCTTGCGACGCCAGCGCGCGCGCCGTCGCCTCCCCGATCCCGCTGCTGGCCCCGGTGACCAATGCCACTGTGCCGTTCAGTCTGTCTGCCATGTGAAGCCTTCCTCTCGTTGGCGCCCCAGAACAAACCTAGCGTGAGGACGACACCGGCCAGAGGTCATCCGCGCCGGCCCAATATCCTTGTGCCTTGGCTGCGAGCCCCCTCACCTCCTCCCGTTCGAGGCGCGTCGCCGTCATCGACATCGGCACGAACTCGACCCGGCTCCTGGTCGCCGACGTCCATCATGGGCGCGTGAGCGAGGTGGAACGGCGCAACCGGGTCACCCGGCTCGGCCGTGGCGTCGACTATTCCGGCCAGCTCTCCGCCGACGCGATCGAAGCTGTCTGCGAGACCGTTCGCGAATACGTCGAACTGGTCGGCGAGCTCGGGGTCGAATCGACGACCGTCATCGCCACCTCGGCGGTGCGGGACGCCGAGAACGGCGACGCTTTCGTCGCCGAGCTGCGGGAGCGTTTCGATCTCCAGGCCACCGTGATCAACGGCGACAAGGAAGCGCAGCTCACCTACACGGGCGCTGTCTCCGAACGTTCCGGGGACGAAAGCCTGCTGGTGGTCGACATCGGCGGTGGCTCCACCGAGTTGGTGACCGGCCGGGGCCCGCAACCGAACTTCCATGTGTCGCTGCAGGCAGGAGTGGTCCGCCACACGGAACGGCTCCTGACCGGGGATCCCCCATCCACCACGGATCTAGAGGCCTTGGCCGGCGACATCAACGGGCTGATCGCCGACGCTCTCGAAGGCCAGGATCTCGATCCGATCGAGAAGGCCGTCGCGGTCGCCGGCACCCCCTCGTCGATGGCGGCGATCGACCTCGAGCTCGAACCCTACGACCCGGTCGCGGTCGAGGGGCACCGTCTGCCCCTCAAGACGATCCAGTGGTGGCTCTCCCGCCTGGCCTCGATCCCGGTGGAGGACCGCAAGCTGGTCGTCGGGCTTCATCCCGACCGGGCCCGGGCGATCGTCGCCGGGCTGGTCATCCTGATCGAGGTGATGCGGGCCTTCGAGCTGACGGAGGTCGAGGTCTCCGAGCACGACATCCTTTACGGCGCCGCGATCCGCCTCGCCGCCGACCTGGACGACTGACCCCGAGGTCGGCGCTCAGCCGATCTTGACGTTGGCCGGAAGGTGGATCTCCGCGGTCTCGACGACCGGCGCCCAGACCTCGATCGGCTCGGCCTTGCCGCGCAGCTCGATCTTGCCGCGGTTCACGAGGTCGATCGCCGTGCCCACCGACCGTCTGCTCTCGTCGGTGATCAGCACCTCGTCGTCGAGATCGCGAGTGGCGGCCTCCACCCGCGCCGCGACGTTCACCGCGTCGCCGATCACCGAGTACTCGAGCCGCCCGGCCCCGCCGATCGATCCGGCCACGACCCGGCCGGAGTTGACCCCGATCCCCACTGTGAACAGTCCCGAGCCGCCGTGGTTCACCCTTTGCGCCATCGCGATCGCGCATCGCACCGCCCGTTCGGCGTGGTCCGGATAGACCTCCGGCGCCCCGAAGACAGCCAGCAGGCCGTCCCCGACGAACTTGTTGACGTGGCCGCCGTGGCCGCCGATGATCGGGACCACCGCCTCGAAAAGCTGATTCAGTCGGGCGACCACCGCGGGGGCCTCGGAGCTGGCGGCGAAAGTCGTGAAGCCGCGCACGTCGCAGAAGAGCAGGGATACCTCGACCTCGACGCCGTCCGCCCCAGGGTTGCTCAGCACGTGTTCGGCCACACCGCTGTCGAGATACGTGCCGAAGGTGTCACGCATCTTTTCGCGTTCCGCCAGGCCCTTCGACATCTGGTTGAAGGCGGCTGACAGGTCCCCGAACTCGTCGGGTGTGGTGACCGGCACGGTCACGTGATAGCGCCCTCGCCGCACCGCCTCGATCCCTTCCTCGAGATCGTTCAACGGGCGCATGATCGAGCTGGAGAGCATCACGGTCACGATCAAGCTCACTGCGAACGACGCACCGATCACGATGAGCACGTCGGTGCCCAGCCCGGCTCCCCCGCCGCCGCTCTCCGCGCTCGAGAGAGCCGCGACGACGAGGCCGGTGATGATGTTCATCATCGGCAGCGAACCGATCAGCTTGTAGCGGAGCGGCAGGACCTGGATGTCGGTCCGGGCCCAAGGCGCATGCAGCCGGTTGATGTCCTTCAGGACCGGCCGCATCGAGCTCTCCAGGGCGAAGTAGTGGAGGACGCCGCCGTAGGCGATCAGCATCACGCAGCCGAACATCATCGGCACCGCCGCGAACGGGTTCAGACCGAGGATGATCACCGCGGCGATCACCGCCGGACAGGCGATCACCAGGAACGGCCAGCGGGACTCGCGGACCGCCACCTGCATCGGCAATCCGACCGCCGTCTCCCAGGCACGGGTGGCGAGCACCGGATCGTGGCGGACCATCTTGCTGGCATCCGTCGTCCCGATCTCGTGCCGCACCCGGACCCACTGCCGGATCGGCGCGGCAAAAGCCCGGGCCCTGATGAAGGTGAGCACGAGCACCGCCAGCGTGAGACCGAGGATGACCACGGCCTCGGTCCGGTGTTCACCGAGCGGAGCGTCGTAATAGATGCTGAAGAACCCGTAGCCGCCGGCCAGGATCACCCAGGCGACTTGCAGGTCAAGCGCAAGTATCACCCCCGGGTAATGGATCCCCGTCCGGTGATAGAGCCATGTGAAAAACCTTTGAATCTATTCGCCCGCTTCTCTTATTCGTGCCTTTTCTTCAGCGAACTCATCGTCGGTGAGGATGCCGGCGTCGCGCAACTTGCCGAGCCGTTCGAGCTTCTCCAGGCGGTCACCCTCGGTGAGGCCCGGTGCGGACACCGGTTTCGCCGAAGCTGAGGCACCGGCTTCGGGGGCGTCCGATGCCGGCGGCTCCGATGAAGAGGGCTCCGCAGGGGGGACGACCTCGGTCGGTGCCTCGGAAACGTCGTCGCCCGGTTCTTCCGGCAGGACCGCGGTGGACTGTTCCGAATCGTCGGATTCAGCGGATGAACCGGAGCCCGAACCGAAGATCTTCGGCAGGTTCTTGGGTCGACCGGACCAGGCATGTTTGATCGAGTCGCCCGTCTTGTTCCCGAAGTTCTTCAGTCCTTCGAGATTGGCATCGGGGTACTCCACCATCAGCTGCCGGCGGAACATCCACGTTCCGATCCCGAGCATGACCACGATCATCAGCCGGATCAGGAAGCCCCGTTCGTCGCCGGCCCCCATCAGCAGGAAGACGAAGGCGATCAGACCGAGCAACCCGAAGACCGCGCCCGGGAACTTGCTGAACGGGACGGCCAGGAACTCGCGAGCCTTCATGGCCGGCTTGGCCGGAGAGACCAGGAAGCTCAACGCGAACAGGAAGAGCGAGGACCAGATGATTGTCCAGGCGATCGATCTGAGCAGCTCGGTGCCGATGTCCCAGGCAGCGCGCGCCGCCGGCTGCACGTCCACGTCTGCCAGCTCCGGGACGATCACGCCTCCCGCGACAGAACGGAGGATCAGCACGATCGCGCCGGCGATGATCAGGGTGACCGCCAGCCAGAGCAGGGTGAGCCAGCGGTAGCCGGGTGAGATCCAGACGGCGAGCCCGAGCATCACGAGCGCCAGCAGAGAGGTGACCAGAGCGGTGCCGTGAATCATCTTGGCCACCATCTGGACCGTCGAAAGCTCTTCGGAGTCGACGATCGAGATGTCGCCCACCGAGGCCGGAATGTTGTCCGAAGCCTGTTTGCCGAGACCGATCTGGCTGGCTACCTCGATGATCAGGGGACGCAGCTCCAGCCGTACCTCGCCACCGCTGGTCCGCAGCACCTCGCTGCGATCTTCGATGATGTCGATCAGGGTCTTGTGGGCGGCCTCGTTGGCCTGGCGCCAAAGCCCCTGGATCCGGTCATTGTCGAGTGCCCGCTTCACGCCCTGGTCAGCGAACTGGCGAAGCCCGCCGGCCGCCACGCCCGAAAGCGACTTGAAGTCCTTGGGCAGGATCTCCTTGAGCTCGGCGTCCACATCGACGTTGGCGTAGAGCTCGTCGACCGCGTATGCCGCGATCTGATCCTGGATCGCCGGGTTCTGCAGCATCTCCAGCGAAGTGTCGCCCCATTCCTGGGAATCGAAGACCTGCCGGTCCACCCAGCTCGAGCAGATGGCCAGGATCGTGAGGATCCCGACCAAGAAAGTCAAGAGGCGGACCCAACCGCGATGGGGACGTTCAGCTTGCATCGGATCTCCTCCTGGAGCTACCGCATCGATGGACGAACCCGAAGCCTAGCTGTCCGCGCGGATACCCGGAGCAGATACCCGGAGCGGGATTCGAACCCGCACGCCCCAAAGGAGCAGCGGCTTTTAAGGCCGCGGCGTCTACCGTTCCGCCATCCGGGCCCGTCCAGCTTAATGGCTTTCCCACCCGCTCTCCTCGGTTCGGCGACGCGAATGGCCGCATCCGATCTTTAGGAAACACGAAGACCCGTGTTTAGAGAGCGCTACATTTGTCTAAGTACTGTGTTCCTCAGTTACAGGAGGAAACCGGGTCGCCTCGAAACGACCCCCAGTCCTAAGGAGACTCTTGGAAGCATCAGCACTCAGTCACGCGGCCCGTCGAGGACTTCTCACTCGCAAGTCGCCCCTGCTCAAGATGCAGGGTGATGAGCGTCTGGTCGCCCTCGTTCGGAGCGGCAATTCCGGAGCCTTCGACATCATCGTCGACCGTTACCAGGCTCGTCTGCTCGGCTTCTGCCGTCAGATGGTCGGATCGACCGAGGACGCCGAAGACGTCCTCCAGGAAGTATTCGTCAACGCCCACAAGGCGATCCTCGCCGACAATCGCGAGATCAACCTGCGTCCGTGGCTCTACCGGATCGCCAGGAACCGGTCGCTGAACCACCTGCGCAAGCCGAAGGCCGTCGCGCAGGAATCGATGGACATGGTCCCGATGACCACCGAGGGCGGAACCGCGGAGAAGGTCCACAACCGCGAAGAGTTCCGCCAGCTGCTGCAAGACGTCACCAAGCTTCCCGAGACTCAGCGAGCCGCCCTGCTGCTCCGCGAGATCGACGCTCTCTCCTACGAGGAGATCGCCGAGGCGATGGACACCACGGTGCCCTCCGTCAAGTCGCTGCTGGTCCGGGCACGAATCTCCCTTGCCGAGGCAAGCCAAGCCCGGATGCTGACCTGCGGCGAAGTCCGGGTCGAGCTGGCCGAGGCCGCCGAGGGTCTCGCCAAGGCCTCCGGCCCCGTTCGCCGTCACGTCCGTGACTGTGATGAGTGTGGGGCTTTCCGCAAGCAGCTGCGCAGCGACACGAAGACTTTGGCGATGCTGATGCCGGTCGGCCCCCTGCTGGCACTGAAGGCAGCGATCGCGGCCAAGCTCGGTCTCGGCGGTGGCGCGGGTGCCGGAGCTGGTGTCGGAGCCGGAGCCGTCGGCGGTGCGTCCGCGACGGCGGGTGCCGGGACCATCGGTGCCGGCGCCGCCTCTTCAGGGATCGGCGCGGTCACCGGCGCAGTCGGCGCCAAGGCGCTGGCCGGTGTCGTCACCGCCGCCGTCCTGACCGCGGGTGCGGTCGAGGTCAAGCGTCAGGTCGTGACCGGCAGCGTCAACGAAGGCGTCAGCCCGTCGACACGGACGATCGCCGCGAACGAGGTTCCGGTCATCCCGGTAGTCGAGGACGAGCCCGTCGAGGTGGCAGCCGTCGAGACCCCGGTCGAACCCGCCGCCGCTGAACCGGCTGAACCCGTCGAGGTCGTTGAACCGCCGGTCGAACCGACCGTCCCGGTGCCCCCGGTCGACGAATCGACGTCGCCCCAGCATCCTTCCGTTCCCGTGACCCCGGCCAGCTCGGATGGAACGACCCCGAACGCCGACGCGGGCGAGGACTTCGAGGGCACCGTCGTCGACATCCCGGACAGCGGAACGACCCCGGCCAACGATCCGTCGGCCCCGGTCTCCAACCCGTCCGTACCGAGCACTCCGCAGACCCCCGGCCAGGTGACGCCGCCCGCCACCGAGCCGGCCCCGCCGGTCGCGCCCAGCACCCCCGGCGCGGTCACCAACCGTTCCCGGCCCACCGGACCCACCCCGCCGGCAGCTCCTCAGGGAAAGTCGGGAATCAGACGGTAGGGCCCGGGAACGGGCGGGCCCGACCGTCCCCTACCCCTCAGAGGGTGGTCGTCTCGCCCGGCTGAAGCACCAGGGCGTCGATGCCCCTGCGGGTGAGGTCCTCGCTGAACGCCGCGACGTCCGTCTCGATTGCGGGGAAGGTGTCGTAATGGATCGGGATGATCCGCTTCGCGCCGATCAGCTCGGCAGCATACGCGGCGTCCTCGCGGTCCATCGTGTAGTGACCGCCGATGGGCAGGAACGCGATGTCGACGCCGTGACGGCGCCCGATCAGCTCCATGTCGCCGAACAGGCAGGTATCGCCGGCGTCGTAGATCGTCAGTCCGCCCATCTCGATGATGAGCCCTGCGGGCACTCCCATGGGGGTGCCGAGCTCGGCGCTGAAAGGCTTCTCATCCGACCCGGGCACGGTGTTCGTGTGCCAGGCCGGAACGAGCTTGATCGAGCCCCAGTCGAAGCGGACGGTGCCTCCGAGGTTCGGGTCGGAGATGTTCTCGAGCGGGACGCCCTGACCGTCCAGCCAGTTCGCTACCTCGACCATCGCGACGCAGTGCGCGCCGGTTCGCTTCGCCACCGGGACGGCGTCGGCCACGTGATCCGCATGGCCGTGCGTCAGGGCGATGTGGGTCGGTTCGACGTCTTCGGCGGACGCCTTGGCCAGTGGGTTGTTCGGCGCCAGGAACGGGTCGATCAACAGGCGGGCCTCACCGTCCGCAAGCTCGAAACAGGAATGGCCGTGGTAAGTGATTTCCATCTTCAGCTCTCCTCAGGTTCGGCGGCGGTGCCGCCGTTTTCGCGTTCACTCTTGAAGTCCTGACGATCGGTCGCGTCACCTTCGAGCTCCCGGTGGAGCGCCCAACCGACTGCGACCCCGACCATCATCCCCATGTGGGTCTCTTCGGTCAGCAGGGACCGGATCGCGGTCAGACGCTCATCCTCGTCCGGCATCGTCGCGGCTTTCAGCGTCTCGGACTGATGCGACTCACCGAACCATCCGCCGCTGCCGAGGGCGCTCACCAGGACGCTCTGCAGGCCGGGTGCTGCCTCGGCGACGATGCGTTCGGCCTCCTGGAACCGGTCGGGGTCGCTCAGACGCTCTACTGCCGTCTCCAATTCCTCTTTTGACCAAGCTCGATCTGTCACGAGCGCAGCCTAACGAAGCGGCCCGGGGGCGCCGGTCACTTGCGGGCACGGGCGGCGAGAAGGCCGGCGAGGGTGCCGACCAGTCCCCCGGCGATGCCCGCCCAGGGGTTGGCCCCGTCGACGACTGCCGGCAGGAGCAGGATCACCGCGGCGCTCACCGCGACGCCGATGACGTCGATCGATTCGCCGGTCGCGCGCGCTTCGGGGCGGGAGGTGAAGAACCAGGCGGCGATCGCGCCGAGGGCGATGCCGTTGCCGCCGCCGATCACGGTGATCACATCACGGCCGCTCTCGACCCCATACGCCGCGAGGACGCCGAGCGAGCCGCAGGCGAGAAGCAGGAAGAGGGTCGCAACGGTGCCGAGGCGCCTTTCGATCCCGGGTCCGAAGATGGCCAGGGCGAGACCGATCACGAAGAGGTAGCCGACCGAGTCGTAGGCGAACGGAGCGGTCAGGAACCGCCACCAGGCATCTCCCATCGGGACACCGACCGCACCGAACTCGGTGAGAGTGCCGTCGATCGCGATCCGGGCCACCATGGCGGCGGCCGGAAGAACGACGAAGGCGAGGGTGGCCCAGGGCCGATGGCCGACCCGGGCGAATCCCGAGGCGAATCCGACCCCGCCATCGGCGCGGCCCTTCTGAGCGGCCCGTTCCCGCTGCTTCTTCTGCCGGCGCCGTTCGCGCCGTGACTGCTTGGCTTCGAAGCCGCCGTCTCGGCGCTCGAGGTCGGGGGCCCGTTTGCGGACCCGGGCGCCACAGTAAGGGCACTCGGTGACGTACGGACTTACCTCCGCCCCACACGACTTGCAGACAACACTCAGCTCGGTCTCACTCATCTCTACCTGTCCCGAGGATATCCCCCTGGCCGCGGGAGGCCGGCCCCGTGTCGGGACGGCGTACCGGAACCGCTCCAGCACTGCCATACTGGGGGTTACGTCAACGTCTCCTAGGAGGATCGAGAAGCACTATGGAAGCCAGCACCCCGTCCGAACAGAAGTCTCTGCTCGCGACCCTGCCTCCGGGCAAGCGCGCCCGACTTCACCGTCTGCTCTTCGAGTTCGGCCCGGGAAATGGCACCCTGATGCTGCTGCCGATCGACCAGGGGATCGAGCATGGTCCGCGGGACTTCTTCCCGAACCCGGCCTCGAAGGACCCGGAGTACCAGTTCAAGCTCGCGGCTGAGGCCGGTTACTCCGCTCTCGCCTGCCAGATCGGCATGGCCGAGAAGTACTACCCGGACTACGCCGGCGCCGTGCCGCTGATCCTCAAGGTCAACGGCAAGACCGACATCCCCTCGTCGGACAACGCCTTCTCGGCCTGCAACGCCACGGTTGAGGACGCGGTTCGCCTCGGCGCGGACGCGATCGGCTACACCCTCTACGTCGGTTCGCCCCGGCAGGACGAGGATCTCGCCCAGCTGCGTCAGGTCCGCCAGGACTGCGACCGCTTCGGCATGCCGCTGGTCGTCTGGTCCTACCCGCGTGGTTCGGCCATCGACGCCAAGGGTGGAGCCAACTCCTTCTACGCGATCGATTACGCCGCCCGCCTCGCCATGGAAATGGGTGCGGACGTCGTCAAGCTGAACTACCCGAAGGTCGACGCCGAGAAGGACAAGGCCACCCAGGCCCCCTACAACGAGATGAGCGTCACCGCCGAGCAGGCGATGCAGAGCTGCGTCGAGTCCGCCGGCCGCGCGCTGGTCGTGCTCTCCGGTGGTTCGAAGACCGACGACGCCACCGTGCTCGGCCACACCAAGTCGGTGATGGACGCGGGCGGTTCCGGAGTGATCTTCGGTCGCAACGTGTGGCAGCGGGAGTGGAACGAGGCGCTGGAGATCATCGCCGAGATCAAGGAAACCCTGCTCGCCAACGTCAAGCGCACCCCGTAGTTCGCGTTTGACCCAAGATCTGTATCGCTCCGGCCGGGTCGCCGGGTGAGTCGCGGCATGCCCCGTCGACTCCCCCGCAGCCCGGCCGGACTGCTTCTGCTGCTCGTGGTCCTGGCCGTCGGCTGGTACACGACCCGAGGCGACGAGGGGACCTCCACCGATCGGGAGCCGGACGGCGGGTCGGTCACCGTCAAGGTGGACCGGGTCGTCGACGGCGACACCGCCAAGGTCTTCTACGGTGGCCGCTCCGAGTACGTCAGGTACATCGGCATCGACACGCCGGAATCGGTGAAGCCGGGCACCCCGGTCGAATGCTTCGGGGAGGAATCCAAGCGCTTCAACGCCGAGCGCATCGAAGGCCGATCGGTACGGCTCGTCTTCGACCGGGAGCGGCGGGACCGCTACAAGCGGCTGCTCGCCTATGTGTACGTCGGGGACTCGCTGCTCAACGCCGAGATCCTGAGGCGGGGCTACGGCACCACGCTCGAGATCCGGCCGAACACGGCGAGGGCCGGTCAGTTCGCACGGATCGAAGCGGAGGCTCGCCGGGCCTCCCGGGGCCTTTGGGCGGCCTGCTGAATCGGCCGGCCACGGCTGTGTGTGATCTGCCTCACAGTCGGGGACGGAATGCCTGAATGGGGGCGGCGACTCTGATACGGTCACAAACGGCCTGTTCACATGCGGACCTGCCTGGACTTCGATCCGGGGCAGTCACGCTGACACCGAAGCTGAGTTGCGACGAAGCCAGGTGAGGGGCCAACCAATTATGAGAATGCGTCAGAGCCTCAATCAATTCGAGAGCGCCTTCGAGCAGCAGAAGGTGCTCGAACAGCGTCGCCGGGAGCAGCTCCGCTCGCGGGCCGTCAATCGTTCGCGGGCCCGTCGGGTCTCCCGCAGCCAGCAGCAGGGCAAGGTGCGCTTCAGCGTCCTCGCCGTCTGCCTCACGGTCACCGTGGTCGTCGTGACGATCGCGATGTTCGAGGCTCTCGCCTTCTTCATGTCCTAGGGCAGGAGGTTTCCTGACCTGAGGCAGGACCGTCTCCGAGAGCTCCCCACGGCCCTCGGGACTCGATCCGACCTGAAACTACTCGGCGGTTACGCCGTTACCGCGCTCGGCGATCACTTCCTTGCGGAAGACCTCGACATCACGAGGGGCGGTGATGCCCAGGCGCACCTTGTCGCCGGAAACTCCGAGAACCATGATCTCGACGTTGTCTCCGATGATGATGCTCTGCTCTTTCTTGCGGGTGAGTACCAGCATGTGACTCCGTTCGAATGTGGGGCTTTCGATTTGGCCGTACCTAATAATAGGTACCGGCCGTGTCGGACGATACCGGTCATCCACCCTCGGCAGCGTTCCAACCGTGCCATGACGAAGGTCATACCCTGAACGATCGTCCCGGAACCAGGGGAGCCACGATCGGATACCGGGTGACGGCTTACGGGGAGAGTCGAATAGACTCGGTGACCGCTATGTCACGTCGATCACTACGCCCCCAGCTCAATCAGATCCGTATTTGGGTCCACCAGGGCCGCACAGATGCCTGGATCGCCCACCAACTCGAGGTCAGTGCCTCGGAGCTCCGCGAGTTCCGACGCCAGCACGACCTCTCTCCCGACGGCGCATCGGACGCCACCTCGGAAGTCGATCTCCGCGACGAGATCGAAGCCGAGATCGAGGCTGCCGCGGCTGAAGAGGAAGCCCGCGTCAAGGCCGAGGAGGAAGCCGAGGCCGCTGCCGCTGCCGCTCGCGCGGAACAGGGTCAGGACGACGATTCGGGTGACGACGGAGATGACGACACGGAGAGCGACGGCAACGAAGCCGAAGGTCGCCCCCGTCGACGTCGACGTGGCCGGCGCAGCCGCCGCGGTCGTCGCAACCAGCTTGAAGGCACCTTTGACCACGGCGACGAGGGCTTCGGCCTCTGGCTCGACCCGGCGATTCAGGACATCCAGTCCTACACCGAGTTCTGGGCCGGCGAACGTGACGTCACTGTGACGGTCGAGCAGGATCAGATCGTGATCCGCCGCGCCGGCAGCACCGACGCCGACGACGAGTAACTCGAACTTCTAGTCGACTTCGACCCGGCGTCCGCCGGCGAAGTCCGTAGCGTTCTGGAGGTGAAGCCAGAACGCCGCGTCGACCAGGTCTTGAAGGTCCGACAGCGCCGGGTCCACACCGGGGAGCTGCAGGACCCAGTCGGTGCCGGACCCGTACAGATCCGCCAGCTCGCCGGCAGAGAAGGTTGAGCCGAGGCGTCGGCGGAGCTCTTCACGGACGGGACGGGTCACCTGATCGCCGCGCAGCGCCCCCTCGCGTTCGAGGTTGCGGAGCAGGCCTATACCGGCCTCCCATTGGAAGAGTGCGTTCTCGAGGGGATAACTCACGATCGGCGGGGAATGATGACAGGCGCCGGTGGGCGGCCACCTGCTCGCGCCGCGACCCTGCGGTCCGTAACCTGTTCTTGAGGGACCGGGCGCCGGCAACCTCCGCCCTGCCGCCCGAACGCCCGAGCTCGATGACTCCAGCCCAGATCCGCCACAGCTCCATCCTGATCCTCTCCCCGGTCCTTTTGGCGCTCGTCTGGCTGCTCCTCTCCCCCGGGCCGGCTTCGGCTTTCAAGGTCGCTGCCGCCGGCGACATCTCCTGCCCGGAGGACGTCACGGAAAGCCATCAGGGCGAATGGAACGAGCCGGGCAGGTACCTGGCCCAGATGAAATGCCAGGGGCTTCCGGTGGCGGACATGATCGCCGCCGAAGACCCGCTCTTCACGATCGCCGCCGGTGATCTGATCCAGGGCCAGAACCCCGTCGCCTCGGCCTACCGGGACTTCGAGCGCACCTGGGCGCCGCTCGGCAACACCGTCATGCCGACCATCGGCAACCACGACCTTCAGAGAAACCCCGTCGGGCCCCGCACCAGCGACGGCTACTTCGACTACTGGGAGGGCGAAGGGGCCCGTCCCTGGAAGATCGGCCACCGGGACGAGGGTTGGTCCAGCTGGGATGCCGGGGCCTGGCACATGATCAACCTGAACTCCAACTGCCACGTCGTCGACTGCACCCTCACCGGCCCCCAGATGCGCTGGCTGGTCAACGACCTCAAGGAGGACCGCCGGAACACCGAGACCAAATGCACGATGGCCTACCTCCACCACCCCCTCTTCTCGTCAGGCAGCCCCCGCGGCCGCTCCGGCGACCACATGCTCGTCTCGAACTTCTGGGAGCTCCTCTACCGGTATCGCGCCGACGTCATCGTCACCGGCCACCAGCACTTCTACGAGCGGTACCTGCCACAGAACCCGAGCGGCAAGTACGACCCGACCGGGCTGACCCAGTTCATCACCGGTACGGGCGGGGCCTCGACCTTCAACCCCGAAGGCAAGCACAAGCGGGCGGCGATCAACTCCGCCGCCTCGATTCGCTCGCTCGGGGCGACCATCTTCAACCTCGGCCGGACCGGGTTCCGGTGGCGCTTCAAGACGGTCACCGGCCAGTCGCGCGACATCGCGCAGGAACGGGTCGCCTGCCACGACCCAAACGAAGGCTACGTCCAGCGGAAGTCGCGGGCGAAACGGTACTCGGCCCGGATGACCAGGTTGCGTCAGCTGAAGAACAGGGCCGTCAGGCTCTCCACCAGGATCAAACGGATGAAGCGGCGCGACGTCCCCCGGGCCAGGGTCCACAAGGCGAAGAAGCGGCTCGCGAAGATCCGGCGCAACCGGATCCGGCTGACCTACAAGCCCCTCTACGACTGAGGCCCACAACGGCCCGGGTCGAGTCTGCCCTCGACCTTCCAGACCTTGACGGGACCGTCGGCGACCTCCGGCGAAAGCGCCGGGTCCCCGCGTACCCAACCGTCCTCCGGTGAGGAACGCGGATTCGCGTAGTCGAGAAAGTTGAGGAAGGGCGAGGTGACGAGATAGTCGAGTGAGGCGGCGTTCACCGCCCGGATGAACTCGGGGCAGTCCCGGATCACGTCGAAGCCGCCGGCCGGCGCTTCGCGGCCGAGGTAGATGACCCGGTTGGACAGATCGGGCCCGTAGAAGCCGAACTGCTTGAAACCGGCGGTGGTGCCGGCGAGACCGATCCTGGCGTCCCGCGTGTCGCGGGCCCAGCTGTACGGGGCGGAAAGCCCGGCGGTCGGTTCGAACTCGCGGTAGCGGTTGTCGAAGAAACCTTGGGAGAGCGGCCAACCCGCGGCGAGGAACAGTGCCGTCGAACCGATGACGGCCAGGGCAGGAGCGGTCAGCCGGAGCCCGCTGAACCGATCGCGCCAGATCCAGGCCGCCGCCGGCAGGGCGACGACGAGGACGGCGAGGAATATCCCGAAGGCGGCACCGGACGTGGAGGTCAGGGGATGCTGCGCCCAGGTGACGACGAAGAGCACCGTCAGCAGGGCCCCGAGTGCGTATCTCATCCGCTTGCCGGAGTCGAACCATGGCAGCAGGGGAACCAGGACGATCGCCATCGCCAGGGCCGGCGTGAGGAAGCGGAGGTTGATCGCGAAGGCGGTCGGGTGGCCCTCCGCCCCGGCGGCCGAGAGGGGCGTGACGAGGTAGGCGCAGATGGCGACGAAGGCGGCCGCGCCGTGCGCGCGGGTGAGGCGCCCCGGCCCGCGGAAGATGAGCGCCACGACCCCGCAGACCGCGAGGGCGAGCATGACCGGCCACAGCTTGCCGAAACCCTGTTCCAGGCCCGGCAGGAAGTAGTCGCGCCAGATCCCGGTGTCGGTGACGTAGTGGATCACCGAGAAGTCCGGCCGACCCTCCTGGAGCCGCTCCGGGCCGGGCAGTCCGATCGGGCCGATCTTCTCCACCTGAGGGAGCGGATTGCCGGTGGCGAGCAGGTTCCGCAGGTACCACCACCCGCCCCCGACGAGCAGTGCTCCCAACCAGATCGCCATCGTGCGCAGCCGGCGGCCCGAGGCGGCGGCGATGAGCACGGCACAGGTGATCATCGCGGCCGGGGCGAGCGCCGTCACCTTGGTTCCGGCCGCGAGACCGGTCGCCAGCCCGCCCGCGGCCACTGCCCAGCCGGGGCCGACCCGGCCGAACCCGTCCTTCGTCGAGGAGCTGCGGTTGAGCAGGATCGCCACCGCGGAGACGGTGAGCGCGATCGCGACGATGTCGTTCTTGCCGGTGCCGGGCTCCCGCACCACCAAAGTGTGGGTCGCCAGCACGATCGCGATGGCGATCATCGTCAGATGAGGCCGGCCGAAGGGGCGCCCGACGCACCACCCGCCTAGCAACGCCAGCCCGAGCCAGCCGAGGTTCAGGAAGGTCGAGAGGAAGTCGTGGCCCGTCAGCGACATCGCGATCCCGTGCATCAGCTCGGAGTTCTGCGGGTAGAACCAGTTGGTGAAGACCGTCTCGGTGTGGTGGAAGGCCGTCACCGATCCGGTGCGGGCGATCTCGGCCGCGAATGGCAGGTGGTACCAGACGGAATCGAAGTTGGTGATCCCCGCATCCAGGTTCTGGGCCACGAATGCGCCCCATTGGGCGACCAGCAGGAAAGCGACCGCGAAGGCGACGACCGCCCCGGAGAGCGCCATCGGCACCAGCGGGGGAACCGAGGGGCCATCATTCTCGGGTCTGTCGGCCGGAGCCAGCCAGAACCGGGCGGCAAGGGCGAGCAGGACGAGCGCGGGCACCAGGGCCCACGGCCGGATCAGGCCGAAGAGCCCGAGGAGCTCGGCGACCACGGTGACGAGGCCGATCGCCGTCACGGACTCGACCAGCCGGGCCGGAGCGCCGGTCCACCCGGGCATGAACCGTGCCCGCAGGACGAATCCGGTGTATCCGGAGGCGCCGATCAGGACGACCACCAGCGCGGTGCCGAGGAGATACTCGAAGAGACTCACGGCCGGGCCGCCGATCCTCGCCTCAGCGCTTGATGCCGTTGACCACCCAGGCTTGTTCGCCCGAGTCGATCATGCCCTGCCGACGTGCCTCCCGCCGCAGGACGACCTCGCCCCGCACATGCTTCACCCGACGCTCCAGGGTCGCGTTCTCCTCCTGAGCCGCGTACAGACGCTCCTTCGTGTGCCCGACGAGGCGATACGTGTGAACCAGGTTCCAGGCCGGCTTGATCGCCAGGACGGCCAGCAGGGCAAGCACCAGCACGAACAGCACCCTGCCCAGCCGGTCCCACTGGATCCGGCTGGCTCCGGGCCTGCCCGCGTCGCGGCGTGGCGCCGGGCGACGCCTCGGAGGACGCCGTCCGTTTACTTCTGCCCGCGCATGTACCGACACGTCCGACCCTTCTCGGCCGGACGGTCAAGTCCTTCAACCGCGGGCGTTCAACACCGAGACACCGCCGAACCGGGCGGAATCGCCCAGCTCCTCCTCGATCCGGAGAAGACGGTTGTACTTGGCGACGCGATCGGAGCGGGACGGTGCGCCCGTCTTGATCTGACCGGCGCCGGTGGCGACGGCGAGGTCGGCGATGGTGGTGTCCTCTGTCTCGCCGGAACGGTGGGAGATGACGGAGGTGTACCCGGCCTCGGCCGCCATGCGGATGGCTTCCAATGTTTCGGTTAGGGTGCCGATCTGATTGACCTTGATCAGGATCGAGTTGCCGACACCGGTATCGATCCCACGCTTCAAGCGCACGGGGTTGGTGACGAACAGGTCGTCGCCGACCAGCTGCACCTTGTCGCCGAGACGGTCGGTCAGGAGCTTCCAGCCCTCCCAGTCCTCTTCGTCCATCCCGTCCTCGATCGAGACGATCGGGAAGCGTTCGGCGGCGGACTGCCAGTAGGCGGCCATCTCCTCGGGGCTGAGCGAGCGGTCCTCGTGCTCGAGCCGATAGACACCCTCCGAGTAGATCTCGCTGGTGGCGGGGTCGAGGGCGATGAACACATCCTCCCCGGGGGCGTAGCCGGCCGCTTCGATGCCTTCGATGAGGATCTCGAGCGCGGCCTCGTTCGAGGACAGGTTGGGGGCAAAGCCACCCTCGTCGCCGACGGCCGTGGCAAGCCCGTGGCCGGAGAGGATCTTCTTCAGGGAGTGGAACACCTCGGTGCCGATGCGGAGCCCTTCGGAGAAGGTGGATGCGCCGGCGGGCATGACCATGAACTCCTGGAAGTCGACCGAGTTGTCGGCGTGGGCACCGCCGTTGAGGACGTTCATCATCGGAACCGGGAGGAGCGACGGGTCGGACTCGCCGTAGATGTCGGCGAGGTAGCTGTAGAGCGGACGGTTCTCCATCAGAGCCGCGGCCCGGGCGGCGGCGAGCGACACGCCGAGGATGGCGTTGGCGCCGAGCCGACCCTTGTTCGGGGTGCCGTCCAGGTCGATCATCAGCTTGTCGAGACCGGCCTGGTCGGTCACGTCGAAGCCGATCAGTGCCTCGCGGATCTCGCCGTTGACGTTGGCGACCGCGTTGGTGACGCCCTTGCCGAGGTACTCGGAACCGCCGTCGCGAAGCTCGACCGCCTCGAACTCACCGGTGGAGGCCCCCGACGGAACCGCGGCGCGACCGATGTAGTTGTTCTCGAGGGTGACCTCGACCTCGATCGTCGGGTTGCCCCG
>JBEBXB010000011.1:0-18063 GCA_040391885.1 Conexibacter woesei
TGCCGCCGTTGCCCGAGGGTCCGGCCTCTCCTGGCTCGCCGACCGTCGCGATCGGGGTTCCGATCTCCAGGGTCTCGCCTTCCGGCACGGTGATCGAGAGGGTCCCGGCGGCATCGGCCTCGTAGACCATGCTCGCCTTGTCGGTCTCGATCTCGACCAGTTCGTCGCCGACCTCGACCTCGTCGCCGTCCTTCTTGAGCCAGGCGATGATCGTGCCTTCCTCCATCGAGTCGGTCAGGCGGGGCATCACGATGTCGGTCATCGCGGGTCTCCTCTCACGATCGGTCCTTGCGGTTCCCGAAGGCACCCTCGGTCGTCGCCAGCACCGCTTCGACCACGTTCTCCTCGTGCGGGATCGCGGCCTGCTCCAGCCGCTTCGAGTACGGCATCGGAACGTCGGCACCGGTGACCCTCTGGATCGGGGCGTCCAGATAGTCGAAGGCCTGCTCGGTGATCAGGGTCGAAAGGTTCGCGCCGACCCCGCCGTGGGGCCATCCTTCCTCGACGACCACTGCCCGGTTGGTCTTCCGCACCGATTCGAGGATGGTGTCGAGATCGAGCGGGCGGAGCGTCCGCGGGTCGATCACCTCGGCGCTGATGCCGTGCTCGGCTTCCAGGATCTCGGCGGCCTTCTCGGCGACATGGGCCATCTTGAGGACCCCGACGATGGTCACGTCGGTGCCTTCGCGTCGGATCGCCGCTTCGCCGAAGCGCTGGACCCGTTCGCCTTCGGGAACCTCGCCCTTGATGCCGTAGAGGCTTTCGTGCTCGATGAAGATCACCGGGTTCTCGTCCCGGATCGCCGCCTTGAGCAGGGCCTTGCCGTCGGCCGGGGTCGAGGGGCAGGCGACCAGCAGGCCGGGGATCTGGAGGAAGAGCGCCTCGAAGCTGTGGGAGTGGGTCGGCCCGAGCTGATGCCCGCCGCCGCCCGGCATGCGGATCACCATCGGCACCCGGACGTGTCCGTTGAACATGTACGGGATCGCAGCCGCGTGGTTGATGATCTGGTCGAAGGCGAGCAGCGAGAAGTTCACCGTCATCAGCTCGACGATCGGACGCAGTCCGGCCATCGCGGCGCCCACGCCGGTGCCGACGATCGAGTTCTCCGAGATCGGGGTGTCACGCACCCGCTTCTCGCCGAACTCGTCGAGCAGCCCTTCGGTCACCTTGAAGGCGCCCTGGAAGACCCCGACGTCCTCGCCCATGACGAAGACGTCCTCGTCGCGGCGCATCTCCTCGGCCATGGCGTCTCGCAACGCCTCCCGCATTCGCAGGACGGGTACCTCGCCGTCCTTGCTCTCCGTGGAATCGTCGTTCACTTTCGCTTCCGTTTCCTCTTCGGTCTGGGCGGTCTTCTGGGGCGTCAACTCCTCACCCCCGGACGGGACTGCTCTTCCTGCTCATCCTCGGCGTGGGCGGCTCCCGACTCGGCGAGCTCCTTCGCGAGGGCGGGCGCGTCCTCGCCGTACTCGCCGCGATGGGGTTCCGGGGAGCGTTCGTCCACCGCGTACCAGCCCATGGTCTCGCTGACCACATAGAGCTCGTCGTAGAGCGACTCCAGCGACGGTTCCGGTGAGGCGTCGGCGAACTCGACCGCGGCCTTCACCGTTTCGTCGGCTTCCGCCTTGATCTTCTCGACATCCTCCGGGGTCAGAACCCCTTCGTCCTCGCAGCGGGCGGCAAACGTGACGAGCGGATCCTTCTCCCGCCACTCCTCGACCTCCTCCTTCTCCCGGTAGACCTCCGGGTCGGCGGCGGAGTGGCCGCGGTAGCGGTAGGTGAAGGCTTCGACCAGCGTGGGCCGGCCTTCGTTGCGGGCGATGTCGATATGGGCGGCGACCCGTTCCCGAACGGCCAGCACGTCCATGCCGTCGATGCGCTCGCCCGCGATCCCGTAGCCCTCGGCCTTGCGGGAGAGATCGGTCACCGCGGAGTGGCGATCGATGGCGGTGCCCATGCCGTAGAGGTTGTTCTCGACCAGGAAGACCACCGGCAGTCCCCAGAGGGCGGCCATGTTCATCGTCTCGCCGAAGTTGCCGGTGTTGGTCGCCCCGTCGCCGAACATGCAGACGGTGACCGTGTCCTCGTCCCGGTACTGCGACGCGAGGGCCAGGCCGGCAGCGAGCGGGAGGTTTCCGCCGACGATCCCGTAACCGCCCATGAACCGGCGTTCGAGATCGAAGATGTGCATCGAGCCACCTCGCCCGCCCGAGGTGCCACCCTCGCGACCGAAGATCTCGGCCATGACCGCGTCCGCGGAGGTGCCGCGGGCCAGGGCGTGGCCGTGGGTCCGGTAGGTGCCGATCAGGTAGTCGTCGTCACGCATCGCCGAGGTGGTCCCGACGATCGTCGCCTCCTCCCCGATGGCCAGGTGTAGGAAGCCGCCGGCCTTGGCCCGTTGGTACTGACGGCCGGCCTCCTCCTCGAATCTCCGGATCAGACTCATCCGGCTGAGCAAGTCCAGACACGTTTCACGATCAGGGATTTCGACCATGGGTCCACCCTATCGATCCGGTACTCCCGGCCAGCCGATTTTTCCCGCAATACCGCGGAATACCCCCGTTCGGGGGGGATGGGAGGGCCCGGCGATCGGTGTCCCACGCAAGGGCCGGCAAACTTTCCGCAACTCCTCGCAAGAAACCGGAAATACGCCGTCGGGAAGGTGCTGCCGTGAACTTTCCCAACCCTAGGAGAAACATGAAGAAGTTGATGATCCTCGCGGGGGCGCTGCTGGCCTTCGCCACATTCACACCGACGGCGAACGCCGAACCGGAGAACCCGATCGTGCGGGGCACGATGAACGTGACGATCGTGGGCAAGGGCCAGGTGACCGGCACCGGCATCACCTGTCCTTCGGACTGCACCGACAGTCAGGCGTGGCAGGACAACCAACCGGAGCCCACGAACCGCCTGGTCGCCAACGCGAACGTCGCCGGCTGGGCCTTCTCGGCCTGGGAGGGCTGCGTCGTGGTTGCCGGCCAGCCCACCCGCTGTGACGCCTTCTATGGCAACAACGACGTCGGCCCGTCCGAGATCACGGCCCGGTTCGCGGACGTGATGGCTCCCACGACGGCGATCACCGCGCCCGCGAACGGGACCGTGACCCGGCAGGTGCTGAACGCAGACGTCACGGCCACCGACAACGACCGGGTCGCCAGGGTCGTCTACTCGATCGACGGCACCGAGGTCCTGACCCGGACGGTGGCCCCATGGGGGGCATCGCTCGACGTCTCCGGATGGGCCGAGGGCGAGCACACCATCGTCGCCCGCGCCTTCGACCCGACCGGCAACAACAGCGTTACCGCCGGCCGCACGTTCCGCGTGGACAAGACGGCCCCGCAGGTCGAGTTCACCAATCCCGCGGTGGCCACGAACGCGGCCCAGCCGAGCTTCGCCTTCACCTCTGCGAGCGCGGACTTCAGCCAGGCGCTCTGCTCGATCACGCAGGCGGATCAGCCGGCTTCCTGGGAAGGATGCACCCCCGGCGCCTGGTACGCCAAGGACGCGCCGGCCGAGGGCGACTGGAAGTTCGAGGTCAAGGTCTTCGACCATCCCGGCAACCAGGCCGAGTACCTCCACGAGTTCGTCGTCGACCGTGCCGCTCCGGAGATGTCGTTCACCTCGGGACCGGCGGATGGCGCCACGGTCGAGACGGGCGATGTCGCCTATGCCTGGACCACGAACGACGCGCTGGCCGTCAACCAGATCTGCTCCTGGGATGACGGTGAGCAGAAGCCCTGCGTCGACAAGGCGGGGCGGGCGCTGACCAAGGGAACCCATTCGTTCAAGGTCGTCGGCACCGACGCCGCCGGCAACGTCACCACCCTGACCCGGACGGTCAACGTCAAGAAGGACGGCACCGGACCGCTGGACCCGGATCCGAACGACCCGACCGGAGACAAGACCCCACCCAGGATCAAGCTGATCGCACCGAAGCAGAAGCTGAAGAACCTCAGCAAGGCGCTTCGGATCAAGGTGCGCTGCAGCGAAGCCTGCAAGGGTCAGATCAAGGTCAAGGGCAAGGGCGGTGTCACATTCGCGGGCAAAGTCGGCCTGGCGAAGGCCGGCGTGGCGAAGCTGAAGCTGAAGCCGAAGGCCAAGGTCAAGCGGAAGCTGAAGAAGCTAACCGTCCGCGGCCTGAGGTCGAAACGGAAGCTGACCCTCACCGCGACGGTGAAGCTCAAGGACCCGGCCGGCAACGCCGCCGCGTCGAAGCTCAAGTTCAAGGTCGCGCGCTAAAGCGCGGCGATCGCCCCGGGAACCGAGCGCGGAAACTCTCGCCGGTGAGAGTTTCCGCGCTCAGTTTGGACCGGAGGGCCGGAGGCCGGAGCGTCAGAAGGCCGGTGGGCCGGTAGAACGAGACCGGGGGCGATCGGCCCGACTGCAGTCAGGTCGATTGCCCCCGGTTTGGCTTTGGCCCGGTGGGCTCTAAGCGTGGGTGGCCCACTTGTCGACGGCGCGGGAGGCGTCGAGGACGGCCTCCGAGATCGTCGGGTGGGGGTGCATGATCCGCTGGAGCTCCTGGATGCCGCCCTCCAGGGCCATCACGGCGACCAGCTCGGCGATCATGTCGCAGGCGCGGTTGCCGACGATGTGGGCACCGAGGATCTCCCCGTACTGCTTGTCGACGACCAGCTTGACGATGCCGTCGCGGTCGTCGTAGACCGTTCCCGCGCCGACCCCGCCGAGCTTGAACTTGCCGGTCTTGATGTCGTGCCCGGCCTCCTTGGCCTGAGCCTCGGTGAGGCCGACCGACGCGACCTGCGGATGGCAGAAGGTGGCTCCCGGAACCAGGTCGAGGTTCACCGGGTGGGTGTCCTCGCCGGCGGCGTGCTCGGCGGCGACGACTCCCTCTTCCATGGCCTTGTGGGCGAGAGCGGCGCCGCGGACGAGGTCACCGATCGCGTAGATCTTCTCGTTCGAGGTCCGCTGGTACTCGTCGACGCCGACCTTGCCGCCGTCGTCGAGCTTGACCCCGGCCGCGTCGAGGCCGAGGGCGTCGACGTCGGGCCGCCGGCCGCCGGCGATCACCAGGTAGTCGACCTCGGCCGACTTGTCGCCGTAGGTGAACTTGACCGAGCTATCGCCGGCCTCGACGTTCTCGACCGGGGTGCCGGTCGAGATCTCGATGCCCTGCTTCTTGAAGGTCCGTTCGACCACCCGGACCACGTCCTTGTCCTCGGCGGGAAGGATCTGGTCGAGCATCTCGATCAGGATCACCTCGGTGCCGAAGCGGATGTAGGCGGATGCGATCTCAGCACCCGAAGCTCCGGCTCCGACCACGGCGATCTTCTTCGGCTGCTCGGGCAGCGACCAGGCGCCCCAGGTGTCGAGCACCCGGCCGGAGAACTCGGTGCCCGGGATCGGCTGCGCGACGGAACCGGTGGCGATGATCACCTTGCCGGCGGAGTAGGTCTTGTCGTCGACGACGACGTTGCCGTCGGAGTCGAGGCTGCCCTCACCCTCGATCAGGGTGATCTTGTTCTTCTTGAAGAGCATTCCGATGCCGCCCGTGAGACCGGCCGAGACGTCGGTGCGCCGTTCGCCGAGGGCTTCCCAGTCGAGCTCGGCCCCGGTGACCTTGACCCCGATGTCGGCGCTGTTCTTGGCGTGGTCGAAGACCTCGGCCGTGTGCAGCATCGTCTTGGCGGGGATGCAGGCGTAATTCAGGCAGCGCCCACCGGGCTTGTCCTTCTCGACCACAGCGGTGGTCTTGCCGAGTTGAGCGGCCCGAATCGCGGCTACATATCCGCCCGGTCCACCCCCGATAACGATTACGTCGAAGGAGTCTTCAGCCATGGTCAGCCGAGACTATCGGACCCCCGGGCGCGCCTCGGATCAGCGGTCGGAGGGATTCCTGGGCATCTGAATGCGCGCCATCGCTTTGACCATGTGCCAGAAGAGCACCGAGAGTCCGACCACCAGGATCACGGTGCTGACGATCTGGAGCAGGGTCGGGGCGACGACCAGGCCGAGCACTCCGGCGAGGATCAGCAGGACCAGCACCATCTGGAAACCGAGGACAGCCCAGTATCTGGCCTGCCACATGCCCCAGGCCATCAGGCTCATCACGCCGGCCAGCAGTCCCCACTGCGCGATGTTGACCGATGCCCCGTTCACCTTGGCATCGGTGGCGACGGCGACCACGCATGAGATCCAGAGGATCAACGCGACGATCGTCGAGAACACCGCGCCCACCGTGACCACCGGCGGCCGTTCGCCCGCGGCGAGCGGCTCGAGCGCTTCACGGGCGGCCTGGTTCTTGATCTCGGCCTTGGCGTAGCCGGCCTTCATCGAGTCGCTGCCGGTCTGGCCGCGGGCCTTGCGCCGAACCGGTCGGCGGCCTTTCTCTTCCTCAGCCACCGGGTGCCACCTCTGCCCCGACCGCGGCGAAGGCGCGGCGCAGCGCCCTCGCGGTCGTCGCTGGGTCCGACGAGTCTCGGAGTGCCCGCACGACGCAGATGCGACGGGCCCCGGCGGCCAGTACCTGACCGACGTTCTCGGGGTCGATCGCTCCGATTGCGAAGAACGGGAGGGTGGCGGAGGCGGCGGCGTGTCGGATCAGCTCGAGTCCGACCGCGGGGCGGCCCGCCTTGGTCGGCGTTTCCCAGATCGGCCCGACCGAGATGTGGTCGATCCGGTCGCTGCGATCGGTCACATGGGCGGCCGCGATCTGCTCTTCGCTGTGAGTGGAGAGGCCGAGCAGCCGGTCGGGCCCGATCAACTTCCGGGCATCCGCGACGGCGATGTCGTCCTGACCGATATGCACGCCGTCGGCGTTCAAGGCAACCGCAAGTTCGGGATCGTCGTTGAGGACGAAAGGAACGCCGTAGGTGTCGCAGAGACGGCGGAAAGTCCCGGCGGACCTTTCGATCACCCGGGTGGGTCCTTCCTTCTCCCGCAGCTGGACGATGTCGACGCCACCGTCTAATGCGGCGCGGAGCAGCGGTTCGGGGTCCTCGCCGCCGGGTCGAGCGTCACAGACGAAATACAGCCGGGCGTTGCGCAGCCGTTCCCGCCGCAACGCACCGATTCCCTGTTCCGGGCCGAAGTCCATGCCTCGGAGGATAGACCGGCGCCGTCCGCCACCACTGTCGCCATCTCCGGCATGGCCGCGGCTGCCGGTCGCTACCATCGTTGTACGGGAGCCCTGACGCGCGGGCTGAGAGGGTGGCGACGCGGCCACCGACCGCTTGAACCTGATCCGGGCAATTCCGGCGCAAGGGATGGCGGCCTGGCTCCTGCACCACCAGGCCCCAACCGGATGAACTCCACCGACACACACGACCAGTCCAGTCCCATGGCGAGCACGGCTCCCCGAAGCTCGGGCCACGACGCGATCGTGGTCGGGGGTGGGCTCATCGGCCTGGCGATCGCCTGGGAGCTGCACCGGCGCGGACTGCGGCCGGTGGTCTTCGAGCGCGATCTCCCCGGAGCGGCGACCACCCGCGTGGCGGCCGGGATGCTCGCCCCGGTCGGCGAGCTGGATTTCGGCGAGCCCGACCTGCTCCGGCTGAACCTCGTCGCCGCCGGTCTCTATCCAGAGTTCGTGGGTTCGGTCGAGTCCGCGGGAGGTCTCGCCGCTGGGTACATGGAATGTGGCGCCCTCCACGTCGCCCTCGACCGTGACGAAGCCGGTGAGCTCCGGCGAATCAGCGGCCTGCAGCGCGAGCTCGGGCTGGAATCGACATGGCTCGGCCCGGGCGCCACCCGGGATCTCGAACCGGGCATCAGCCCCAGCCTCGCCGGGTCGGTGCTGGTCGAGGGGGACGGAGTCGTGGACCCCAGGGCTCTGACGTCCGCGCTCGTGGCGGCGTTGGAGGCGGCGGGAGTCCCGGTGCGGGCTGGCGCGGAAGTGGTCGGGCTGCTTCGGTCCGACGGCAGCGCCTGGCCGGCCGGGGATCACTTTGATGGTCAATCCGTCGGCGGCGTCCGCTTGAGCGACGGGACCGTGGAGCGGGCCCCGGTCGTGGTCGCCGCCCCGGGTGCCGATGCGGGCCGGATCACCTGGCTCCCGGATGCGGTGCGGCCTCCCGTGCGACCGGTCAAGGGGCAGGTCGTCGAGCTGCGGGGTTCCGTCGACGATCCGGTCGTGAACCGAATCGTCGGCTCGGAGCGTGTCTACATCGCCCCCCGTCCCGACGGCCGACTGATCATCGGCGCGACGGTGGAGGAGATGGGTTTCGATCGCCGGGTCACCGCTGGCGGCATCCACGAACTCCTGCGAGAGGCCTACCGGCTCCTTCCGGAGATCGCCGAGCTGGAGTTCGTCGAGGCGGTGGCGGGGCTGCGGCCCGGCACCCCGGACAACCTTCCCGTGATCGGGCCGACCGCGATCGACGGCTTGGTCCTCGCCACCGGCCACTATCGCAACGGGATCCTGCTCGCGCCGGTTACGGCGGTCGCGATCGCGGACCTGGTGACCGGCAAGACGCTCGCCGGCCCCGTCCTCGCGGCCGATCCCTCTCGATTTCAAACCCCAGCCGGGTCCGTCCGCGGACCGGAAGGAGCCACCACAGATGAATGAAGCCACCGGACAGCCCGGTCGGATCACGATCCGACTGAATGGTGAGGCACGCGAACTCGAAGCCGAGGCTCGGCTCGATTCCGTGGTCACGCTCGTCGCCGGGGACCGTGCCGGTGAGCGTCGCGGGCTCGCGGTCGCGGTGGAAGGGGAGGTGGTGCCCGGTTCCGAGTGGGATTCGACCCCGGTCCTGGACGGACAGACGGTCGAGGTGGTGGCGGCGATCCAGGGCGGTTCGGGCGAGTGGGAGCTGGGCGGGAGGAGTTGGGGATCGAGGCTGATCGCCGGTTCGGGCGGCTTCCGTTCGCTCGAGGCGATGGAGAGCGCCCTGCGGATCTCGGAGACCGAGATCATCACCGTCGCGCTGCGGCGGCTCGATCCCTCGGCGCGTGGCTCGGTCATGGACGTGGTCGATCGGCTGGGCTTGTTCGTCCTCCCCAACACGGCCGGCTGTTACACCGCGAGGGACGCGGTCCGGACCGCCAAGCTCGCCCGCGAGGCCTTCGGCACCGAATGGATCAAGCTCGAGGTGATCGGCGACGACCGCACCTTGATGCCGGACGGTCCCGAGCTGCTCAAAGCGGCCGAGGAGCTCGTCGGCGACGGCTTCGTCGTGCTGCCGTACACCAACGACGACCCGATCCTGGCGCAGCGCCTGGAGGCCGCGGGCTGCGCCGCGGTGATGCCCGCCGGCGGGCCGATCGGTTCCGGCTCGGGGATCCGCAACCCGTACAACATCGCGATCATCGTCGAGTCCGCCGAGGTGCCGATCATCCTCGACGCCGGGATCGGAACCGCTTCGGATGCCGCCCAGGCGATGGAGCTGGGCTGCGACGCCGTGCTGCTCGCATCGGCGATCTCGCGGGCCGCCGACCCCGACTTGATGGCGGTCGCGATGCGCCACGCCGTGGAAGCCGGGCGCGCCGCCCACGGGGCGGGCCGGATCCCGAAGCGGCTCTACGCCGAGGCCAGCACCCCCGAGGAAGGTCTTCCGGGCCTCGGATAACGCCGCTCCCGGGCAGAAAAAATGCCCCCTGTCGGATTCGAACCGACGACTCACAGGTTAAAAGCCTGCAGCTCTAACCAACTGAGCTAAGGGGGCTCGCTCATCTTTTCATTCATGAAGCCCGGTTGATTTGCCGATCGGCCCCCCGGCCGTTATGTTGGCCCGATTCGGGGCCGGAGGGACCATCCACTCGACGGCTCAAGCAATGAAATTCGGGGGTAGTTCTTGAGTCATCCAGTTCCGGTGGGAGGCCCGCGGGCGTCTCGTCCCGTGCGCTCTGTCGCACTTTCCCTGTCCTTGGCGCTCGCCGTGATCGTGGCGTTCCTGTTTGCGATCGCACCGGGTGCCCATGCCGGTGCCGTCGTCGCCGACTCCGGGTTCCGGGTGAAGCCGAACGGCTTCTCCTTCGACAACTACGGCGGCGAAGAAGGGTACGTCGGGCTCAACTCGACGGACATGCAGCGGATCTTCGGTGACGCCGTTTGCATCGTCGGCAAGGGCACGAAGTGCGTACTCACCTCCGGCGCGAAGTACTGGATGGACGACATGAACACCTCGATGACTGGTGGCCACTGCTACGGCATGGCGATGCTCGCCAGCATCACCCATCGGAGTCAGCTTCCCCGATTCGGAATCAGCTCGATCGACTCGCTTGGCGGCGGGCCGGATGCCTTCGACCTCGAGATCAAGGGCAACCGTCCGCTTCAGCGGGCGATCGCGCGGGCCTTCGCGATGCAGGGCGTGAGCTCGGTGGCGCGGGGCACCTTCAGGGGCACGCCGAATCAGGTGCTCGACAAGCTAAGGAAAGAGCTGACCCTCGGCAACCCGGCGACCTGGCAGTTCGGGATCTTCCAGTGGGGCATGAAGGGCGGCCATGCCATCACCCCATATGCCGTCGAAGAGATGGGCAACGGCATCTTCAGCGTCCACGTCTACGACAACAACTGGCCGGGTGACGACAACCGCCGGTTGACGATCGACACCAAGAAGAACACTTGGAAGTACTTCGCGGCCACCAACCCGGACCAGAAGGGGGCTTGGTACATCGGCAACGCGAAGTCGGACACGTTGCGGCTGATGCCCAACCTGCCCGCGTTCGGGACCCAGGAATGCCCGATCTGCGTTGGCCGCCAGGGAGCGAAGTCGAAGTACAACCAGATCAGCCTCGCGGGCGACTCGATTGAGACCGCCCACGTCGTGATCACCGACTCCAAGGGCCGCAAGCTCGGCATGATCGGCGGCAAGCTGGTCAATCAGATCCCGGGCGCCAAGGCGCAGGTCCGTACCTCCGGGCCGATCGCGACCCCGTCCGGCGAGCTGACGAACATCGGCGACGCCACCGATCCGATCTACCAGGTGCCGAAGGGGCTGAAGCTGAAGATCAAGATCGACGGCCGGAAGCTCTCACGCGGGGTCAAGCAGAACCTGACCGTCGTCGGGCCGACCTTCGACAGCACCGTCGAGGAGATCCGTCTCCGCCCGGGCCAGGTAGCGCATGCCACCCTCAACCCGGCCAAGCAGACCCTCTCGTTCACGGCCGGAAAACGATCGTCCTACCCGACGGTCGCCTTCGGCGCCGAGTCGAAGACGGCCGGCTACAACATCCAGATCCACGCCCCCGGAGCTCCCAAGGGGTCGAGCGTCTTCTTCGCCAAGAAGCCCCGTTACGGGTTGCTCCGCATCGCTCCCCGCACGAAGCGGAAGCAGGCTCTCGCGGTCGTGATCACCAAGCGATCGGCCGGGAAGACGAAGAAGTTCTTCCGGGGTTGGACGATCCGCGGCCGGCAGCAGGCCTACCTTTACTACGGCCCGCTGGCCCGGAAGAACGGCGTCGCCAGGATCGTGATCGCGGTGCCCGGCAAGGAAGACAAAGCGAAGATCATCAAGCTCCGCCGCGTCGGCTGAGCCTAGCCCTCCGGCCGAACCTGCCTTTTTGCGCGCATTGCGCCTGAAAAGGCAGGTTCGATCGGGGGTGGTTCGGGCTAGTGGCGGAAGTGGCGGTGACGGGTGAAGACCATCGCCGTCTCGGATTCCTCACAGGCGGCGATCACTTCGGCGTCCCGCTTCGAGCCACCGGGCTGGATCACCGAGGTCGCTCCGGCCTCGATCGCCGCGGCCGGGCCGTCGGCGAAGGGGAAGAAGGCATCCGAGGCCATAGCGCAGCCGGCGAGCAGATCCCCGGCCTCGTCACCGTGGGCATCGCGGCACTTCTCAATCGCCAGCCGGGTGGAGTCGACGCGGCTCATCTGGCCGGCCCCGATCCCCAGGGTGACGCCGTCCTTGGCGAGGACGATCGCGTTCGACCGCACGTGGCGGCAGACGGTCCACGCGAAGAGCATGTCGTTCCAGGCATCCTCGGAAGGCTTTGCCGCGGTCACGACCTCCATCATCTCCCGCTGTTCCGGTTCGCCATCCCGGTCCTGGACGAGCAGCCCGCCCCGAACTCGCTTGTAGTCCTTCTCGGAAGGGTCCGGGAAAGGCGAAGCCTCGTCGGTGAAGATCCGGATCGCTTCCTTACGAGTGAGGATCTCCAGCGCTTCCTCGTCGTATCCTGGGGCGACCAGGACCTCGACGAAGTTCTTGCTGAGCGCTTCGGCCAGCGGGACGTCCACCTTGCGGTTGACGGTGATCACGCCGCCGTAGGCGGAGATCGGGTCGCAGTCGCGGGCCCGTTCGTAGGCGTCGAGGCCGGAATCGCCGAGCGCGACCCCGCACGGGTTGTTGTGCTTGACGATCACGCAGGCCGGGCCCTCGAGATCGGCCAGCAGCTTGCGGGCGGAGTCGAGGTCGAGCACGTTGTTGAAGGAGAGCGCCCGGCCGTGGAGCTTCGACATGCCGGTGAGGACGTGGCTGTCGAGACCCACCTGGGAGTAGAGCGCCGCCCGCTGATGCGGGTTCTCGCCGTAGGAGAGGTCGAGCTGCTTCTCGAAGGCGAGGACTCGATGCTCCGGGAAGGCCTCGTAGGACTCGGAGAACCAGGCGGAGATCGCGGCGTCGTAACGCGCGGTCTGTGCGAATGCCTCATTGGCCAGCCAGTGGCGGGTCGAGGCGGAGACCTCGCCGTCGGTGCCGCTGATCTCCTCGATCACGGCGTCGTAGGACTCGGGCTTTACCACCACGACCACGTCCTCGTGGTTCTTGGCGGCGGCTCGGATCATCGTCGGGCCGCCGATGTCGATGTTCTCGATCGCCTCGAGCGGGGTCACGTCATCGCGGGCGATGGTCCGCTCGAACGGGTAGAGGTTCACGCAGACCAGGTCGATCGGCGGGATCTCCTCTGCTTCCAGCACCTCCACGTGGGCCGGGTCGGACCGCCGGGCGAGGACCGCGGCGTAGATCTTCGGATGGAGGGTCTTGACCCGTCCGTCCATGATCTCCCGCTGGCCGGTGAATTCGGAGACGTCGATCACGGTCAGGCCGGCGTCGCGCAACGCCGTGGCGGTGCCGCCGGTGGAGAGGATCTCGACCCCCGCGGCGGCCAGCTCCTTGGCGAAGTCGGCGATGCCGGTCTTGTCGGAGACCGAGATCAGGGCACGCCTGACCTTGATCGGTCCGTTGGTCGGGTCCATGTTGTCCATCTTCACCCTTATCGCTCGAGTTGACTGGTTCAAATGCGAAATTCGGCGCCTGGGCCCCGGATATCGGGGCGCCAAGGCGGCAGTGACCCTGAGACGGGTCAGCCGTCCGGATCGACGATGACCCGGCGGGAATCCTCGTTGGCGATCCTAACCCTGCCCCGGGCGATCATGCCGATCGCCTCAGGATAGATCTCGTGTTCGACGGCGTGGATAGCCGCTTCGAGCTCGTCACGCTCGCCGCTCTCGGGCACCGGGACAGGGCGTTGAGCGATCACCGGACCGGTGTCGGTTCCCTCGTCGACGAAATGGACCGTCACGCCGGTCACTTTGACCCCGTGCTCGATCGCCTGTCCGATCGCGTCGAGGCCGGGAAATGAAGGCAGCAACGCGGGGTGGACGTTGATGATCCGGCCCCTGAACCGACCGACGAAGGATTCGGAGACGAGCTGCATGTAGCCGGCCAGCACGACCAGGTGCGCGTCGAGCGACTCGATCCAGTCCCCCATGGCGGCGTCCCGGGATTCGCGATCGGGATGGTCCTCGCGGGCGAACGTGGCGGTCGCGATCCCGGAGTTGCGGGCACGCTCCAGGGCGAATGCCCTCGGCTTGTCGGAGCCGACCCCGACCACGAGCACCCCGTCGCGGCCATGCACCCGATCGAGGATCGCCTGCAGGTTCGTTCCCGACCCGGAGGCCAGCACCACGACGCGAAAGGAGGGGTCACCCGTATTCACCCCGTCATCTTCCCGGATCCAGCGGCCGGTCGCGTCCGGGCGTTCATCTAGCTTGACGCGGGAGACCACCTACGAGAGGAGAAGCGATGTCAGGTGTCAACGGTACTTCCGGGTTGCTCTTCAAGCGGCTGCTGCTCGCCTTCTGGACGATGTTCTTCACGATGGTGGCGGTGACCAACTTCGTCGACCTCATGGGTGAGTTCAAGGTCTTCGACTGGACCTTCCTCAACTCCGGCAACTTCGAGTACATGCGTGACATCGTCAAGGTCTACGACGTCGGTTCCGGCCTGACGAAGCTCCTCCTGCTCGGCGCCTTCCTGATCGAGCTGGTCGCGGCCTGCCTCTTCTGGCGGGCGCTGTTCTCGTTCGGCAGGGAGCCGGTCGGTCGCGGCCGGGCCTTCCAGGCGCTCTGCTGGGGAACCTTCGTATGGATCTCCTTCGTCTTCATGACCGAGTTCTTCGTTGCCTACACCGGCGAGTCCCCGTTCCGGGAGCTGCTGACGATCATGATCGGCACCGGCCTGGTCCTGGTGCTCGTCCCCGACACCGCCGGAACGGAACCGGGCGAACCGACTTAGGGAGTGGCGGGTAGGACTGCGATCTGTTCGAGGTCGAACTTGCCGTCGGCGTCGTCCGGGTCGTCCCCGAGCGGGTAGTTGCCGGTGAAGCAGGCGTCGCAATGGATGTCTGCCGGGGTGCCGACCGCCTCGTAGACGCCCTCCATCGACAGATAGGCCAGCGTGTCGGCGCCGATCTCGGCGGCAATCTCGGGGATCGTGCGGTTGTGGGCGACCATCTCCTCGCGGGCCGACATGTCGACCCCGTAGTTGCAGCCGAAGCGGATCGGCGGGGCGGAGATCCGGAGGTGGACCTCCTTCGCCCCGGAGTCACGCAGCATCTTGACGAGATGCCGGGTGGTGTTTCCACGGACGATCGAGTCGTCGACGACCACGACCCGCTTGCCGGAGATGATCTCGGGAAGGGGGTTGAACTTCATCCGCAGGCCATGCTTGCGGAGCTCCTGACCGGGCTGGATGAAGGTGCGGGCGACGTAACGGTTCTTGATCAGACCATCGTCCTGCGGCAGGCCGGAGGCCCGGGCGTAGCCGCGGGCGGCCGGGGTTCCGGAATCGGGGACCGCGATCACGAGATCGGCTTCGACGGGGGCTTCGCGCCACAGGATCTCGCCCATCTGACCGCGCACTTCCTGGAGGCGCTTGCCTTCGAGCTTGGTGTCGGGGCGGGAGAAGTAGATGTGCTCGAAGACGCACATCGCGGTGCGATCCGACTTCACGACCTGGCGGGATTCGAGTCCGCGCTCGCTCAGGGAAATCATCTCCCCGGGGTTGACCTCACGGACCATCTCGGCGCCGATGATGTCGAAAGCGCAGCTTTCCGACGCGACCACGTAATGGCCATCCGGGAGCCGTCCGAGCGAGAGCGGCCGGATGCCGAGTGGGTCGCGGAAGGCGACGATCGCATGCTTGGTCATCACCACGGTCGAGTAGGCACCCTCGAGCTGGGGCATGACGTTGGCGACGGCGTCCTCGACGTGACGGCCGTAGTCGCCGGAGATCAGCGCGGCGATGATCTCGGAGTCGGTGGTGCCGCGGAACTTGAGTCCCTTGCGGCGCAGCCGGTTGTACAGGTCGACCGCGTTGGTCAGGTTTCCGTTGTGGGCCAGGGCCAGCTCGCGCCCGTCGTCACGCCAGATCGGCTGGGAGTTCTCCCAGGAGCCGCCCCCGGTCGTGGAATAGCGCACGTGGCCGATCGCCATGTCGCCGGTGAGGGCGCGCAGCTTGTCCTCGTCGAAGACCTGGGAGACCAGGCCGCCGTCACGCATCGTGGTGATGTGGCCGCCTTCGCAGGTCGCGATGCCCGCCGATTCCTGCCCGCGGTGCTGCAGGGCGTAGAGGGAGAAGTAGGCAAGACGGGACACGTCGTGACCCGGCGCGTAAACGCCGAAGACACCACATTCATCACGAGGTCCGTCGCGGTCCGGAACAGTCGGCTCGCTCAAGGTCTGGAGGCCACCAATGCAGGATCGGGTAACAAGGCGTAGGCGGTCTACCTACATACGGAGAGTAGCAGCGACGCACCTCCAGCTGTTTCGGAGGCACGGTGGCGCGGTAGTTTCGGCTTGAGCTCAATTTCCGCATGGCCCCCCAAATCAGAGGAGGTCGGGTCATCGCCGGCGACACAGGATTTCCGCAGCAGGACGCCCAGAACGATTTTTCCCGTGCGCGGAGGCGCCAGGTTCTGCGCCGGCTTTCCGGCCGACTGCGGCGCGAACCCGACGACATCGATCAGATCCTCCCCTTCGACGAGGTCCTCGAAGCGCTCGGCAGGACCGGCGAGAAGTACCTCGGCCTGCGTTCGATCGAGCTCGATTCCATAGTCGGCACGGTCGATCGCGGCCGTGACTTCGACCGCAGCTTCCGGCCGACCTCCCACCGCGTGAGGCAACGTTGGGAGCGGATAGCCACCGCCACGAGAAGAGGCGAGAGCATGCCGCCGATCGAGGTCTACCGGGTGGGCGACGCCCATTTCGTCAAGGACGGCCACCACCGGGTCTCTGTCGCCCGGCAGCTCGGGCGCGACACGATCGACGCCAAGGTGACGGAGATCCGGACCGCGGTCGCCCCGGGGCACATCCGGCTCGGCGACCTTCCCCTGAAGAGCCACGAACGGCTCTTCTTCGAGCGGGTCCCGCTGCCGCCCGGCGACCGCGCCCGGATCGAGCTGCGCGAGGACGTGGCCTACGCCGCCTTGGCGGAAGCGGTCGAGGCCTGGGGATTTCGGGCGATCCAGGCCGCCGGCCGGTTCATGAGCCGGGCCGAGGTGTCCGAGCTGTGGTTCCGTCAGGAGTACGAGCCGGTGATCGAGATGCTCCAGGCAGCCGACATGATCGGCGAGGGCACGGAGACGGAGGCCTACGCCGCCGTCAGCGCCTACCGCTACATGGTCCTCCGCACCCACCGCTGGGATGAGAAGGTGATCGAGCAGGTCCGTGAGGCCATGGGTGGCCGAAAACGGCCCTCCTGAGGGCCGGGTCGGCTCCTCAGCCCGGTGAGCCGAGCCGCTCGCCGGTATCCGGCTCGAAGAGCAGCAGCCGTTCGGGATCGACCCAGAGCTCCAGGCTCTCGCCCCGGCGGGCTTTGCTCTCGGCGGCGAGACGCGCGACGATCTGATTGGTGTCGCCGCCGGCGAGCTCGTCGAGGCCGGCCGAGGACGCCGCCTGCTCGACCCGTTCGGTCTCCTGGCTGCCGGCGTCGAAGTAGACGTAGAGCTCCGATCCCATGGACTCGACCAGGTCGATCTTGGCCTCGAAGGTGACCCCGGTCCCGAGGTGCTCCCCGACTAGCTCCGCATCCTCGAAGTGCTCGGGGCGGATGCCGGCGATCACCTCACGCCCTTCCTCCGAATGACCGAGGTCCTCCTTCAGGTCATCGGCCAGCGGGAGAGTCGCGAAGGGCAGCTCGATGTCCGTCCCCCGGATCCGCCCGTGGACGAAGTTCATCGCCGGCGAGCCGATGAAGCCGGCCACGAAGAGGTTCACCGGCTCGTTGTAGAGCTCGGCCGGCGGACCGACCTGCTGGACGACCCCGGCCCGCATCACCGCGACGCGGTCACCCAGGGTCATCGCCTCGGTCTGGTCGTGGGTCACGTAGACGGTGGTCGTGCCGAGTCGGGACTGGAGCTGGGCGACCTCGGTTCGCATCTGGACCCGCAGCTTGGCGTCGAGGTTCGAGAGCGGCTCGTCCATCAGGAAGGCCTTGGGGTCGCGGACGATCGCCCTTCCCATCGCCACCCGCTGGCGCTGCCCGCCGGAAAGGTTCGCCGGCCGGCGATCGAGATGCTCGGTCAGATCGAGGGTCTCCGCCGCGGACTCGACCTTCTCGTCGATCTCCTTCTGGTCGACCTTGGCGAGCTTCAGGGCGAAGCCCATGTTCTCGCGGACCGTCATGTGCGGATAGAGCGCGTAGTTCTGGAACACCATGGCGATGTCGCGGTCCTTCGGGGCCCGGTCGTTGACCGTCTCGCCGCCGATCCTCAACTCGCCGTCGGTGATGTCCTCGAGGCCGGCGATCATGTTGAGCGCGGTCGACTTGCCGCAGCCGGACGGGCCGACCAGGATCATGAACTCGCCGTCCTTGATCTCGAGATCCATCGATTTGACGGCCTCGTATCCGTCGCCGTATCGCTTGGTCACGTGGTCCA
>JBEBXB010000012.1:0-17887 GCA_040391885.1 Conexibacter woesei
TGCAGGTGATCGACTCCCGCTGGCGCGAGCATCTCTACGACATGGACTACCTGCGCGAGGGAATCCATCTGCGCGGCTTCGCTCAGATCGACCCGCTGGTGGCGTACAAGAACGAGGGCTACGCGATGTTCTCGGAGCTCATGCACGCCATCTGGGATGAGTTCAGCCGACTCGTCTTCAACGTCGAGGTCGAAATTGAGGTCGACGAGGTCGAGGAACGCGCCTTCGCGAATCCCCAGGCCAACGGCGGCGTCGAGTACGACTACTCTGGCGGCACCATCGAGGGCCAACCATCCGCCCTCGCGGAGGTCGCGGCAGGCAACACGGTCAGTCCCGCCGAGGCGGGCGGCATCCCGGGCGTGGCCCCGGGCGGAGTGCCTTCGGTCGGCGGTGTCCCCGGCGGCGAGACGGTCGTCAAGTCCGAACGGGAGAACATCGGCCGAAACGACCCCTGCTGGTGCGGTTCGGGCAAGAAATACAAGAAGTGCCACGGGTCCTGACGAACCACGAGCGTCTCTCCGGTGACCTCGGCTGAGAAGGTCGTCCGCGAGTTCGTTTCGACTTTCAACCGGTCGGAGCTGAACTCGTTCGTGGCCACGCTCGACCCCGAAGTGGAGATCCACTCCTTTCGGGGTCTGAGGCGTGGTTGCGACGAAGCTCGGGACTGGGCGACGAAGAAGCCGGGCGGGGTTCAGCAGACCGTGGTCATCGAGGCGGCCGAGGAGCGCGGCGACCGGGTGCTGCTGGATATCGAACGGCAGTGGCATTGGGAGGAGGACGGCTCGCATGCGTCCACCGACTCGATGGCCTGGCTGTTCACGCTCAGGGACGGGCTGGTGGCTTCCTGGCGGCCGTTCGAGGACAGGGAAGAAGCCCGGGCCGCATTCAGCTCCGACTAACCTGCCGCTGCCTCTCAGCGGCTAGTGGGGATCCTGGGATCGGTCCCGGTCGAGTCCTGTGTCGGCGAAGGAGACGGGATCCTCCATCGGTTCCAGGTGCGTGAATACGGTGGCGTGGGAGAACTGCGCGCGGAGGTCCCGCTCGAGGTTCTCGACGAGGTCGTGGCCCTGCTGGACGGTCCACTCTCCCGGAACGAGGACATGGACGGATATGAAGGAGCGGCGCCCGGCCATCCTGGTGCGCAACGCATGGAATCCGATCGAGTCGGTCGTGTAGGAGTCGAGCACCTCGTTCACGATCGTCAGGTCTTCTTCCGGCAGGGCGCGGTCCATCAGACCGGAAAGTGACTCCTTGACCATCCCGGCACCGGTGCGGACGATGTTTACGGCGACCGCGAGCGCGATCAACGGATCGAGCGTCTGCCAGCCGGTCAGCCAGACGAGCGCCACGCCCGCGACGACGCCGAGCGAGGTCCACACGTCGGTCATCAGATGCCGGCCGTCGGCGTCGAGGACGGTCGAGGACTCCTCCCGGCCGGTGCGGATGAGGAGCCGGGCCGTCATCAGGTTGAGCCCCGCCGCGACCAACGAGATCGCGATCCCGACCCCGAGCACCTCGAGCTCCGCGGGATGGACCAGGCGGTTGATGGCGGCGTAGGCGATCGAGACCGCGGCCAGCACGATAAGCCCGCCCTCGAACCCGGCAGAGAGGTGATCGGCCTTCTCGTGGCCGTAGGCATGGTCCTCGTCCGCGGGGCGGGTCGCCCACAGGATCACGATCAGGGCCACCACGGCGGCGACCAGGTTGATCACCGACTCCGCGGCATCGGAAAGCAGGCCGATCGATCCGGTGAACAACCAGGCGGTGAACTTCAGGGCGATGGTCAGCAGCGCGGTCGCGATCGAGATCGCGATCACTTTGATCAAACGCCGGCGGCGCCGGTCTCCTCTTTCCCCTGTGCCCATATCCATGGTTGCCGCCCGCTCCGGACGGCCAGTTCACCGTATCCGGGTTCGCGGGTGCGCATCCTCCCCGAGCCGCTTCTTCATCTAGTCTCCCACCATGGCCGAAGCTGTGAACATCGAGTCTGTGCCGGCCCGTATCGCGGCCATTCACGGTCATCTCGAGCTACTCGCCGACTACCTCGACCCGGCCTCGCTGGAGGCCGATGTCCAGCGGCTGGAGGACGAGATGCAGAAGCCGGGATTCTGGGACGACCAGGAGAGCGCCGCCCGGATCTCGGCCGAGCACTCCCGGACCAGGCAGAAGCTGGAAGGGTTTCGGGGGCTCGAGGCCGAAGGCGCCGATCTCGCCGAGATGGCCGAGATGGCCGAAGACGACGAGGAGATGGCGGCCGAGCTGATCGGGCAGCTGGGCTCGATCGAGTCGCGGCTGGCCGAGCTCGAAGAGGCCAGGCTGTTCAGCGGCACCTACGACCACGGCGACGCGATCGTCACTGTGCACGCGGGCGCCGGTGGCACCGACTCCCAGGACTGGGCCGAGATCATGCTCCGCATGTACCTCCGCTGGGCCGAGCGCCGCGGCTTCTCGGTCGAGATGAAAGAGGCGTCGGCCGGTGACGAAGCCGGACTCAAATCGGCGACCTTCCTCCTCAAGGGCGAGAACGCCTACGGGCTGATCGCGGCCGAACGCGGCGTCCACCGGCTGGTCCGGATCTCGCCTTTCGATTCGTCGGCCCGCCGCCACACAAGCTTCGCGCAGGTGGATGTCGCCCCGGTGGTCGACGAGACCGTCGACATCGAGATCGACGATTCCGATCTGCGGATCGACACCTACCGCGCCTCCGGCGCCGGCGGTCAGCACGTCAACAAGACCGATTCCGCCGTGCGCATCACCCACGAGCCGACCGGGGTCGTCGTCCAGTGCCAGAACGAACGCTCACAGACCCAGAACAAGGCGGTGGCGATGCAGATGCTCCGTTCGAAGCTGATCGAGCTGGAAGAACGCAAGCGGGCCGAGGTCGTGAACCAGGAGCGGGGCGAGGTCAAGGACGTCGCCTGGGGCTCCCAGATCCGCAGCTACGTGCTCCAGCCGTACACGATGGTCAAGGACCACCGCACCGAGTTCGAGGTCGGCGACGCCCAGCGCGTCCTCGACGGCGACATCGACGGATTCATCCGCGAGTACTTGAATAGGACCGCGGGCTAGCCCCGGGGCGTTCGAGGTCGAGGAGCTGCTGCTTCAGGCGGGTGCCGGCGGCGCCTCCTCCGTAGCCTCCGGTCGAGCCGTCCGCCTTGATGATCCGGTGGCAGGGGACGATCAGCGCGATCGGGTTCCGTGAGAGTGCAGTTCCGGCCGCCCGGGCGGCACCGGGACGCCCGGCCAGCGCGGCGACGTCGCCGTAACTGGCTGTTTCGCCCCAAGGGATGGTGGCGGTCGCCTTGAGCACCTCACGATGGAAGCCGCCGATAAGGCTCCAGTCGAGCGGCAGGTCGAAGCCGTCCGACTCACCCGCCAGGAATCGGATCACCTGGTCCGCCGGTTCGTCGGCGAGGGCACCGTCTTCCACGGGTGCGAATCCGGTCCGTGCCATGACTTCCTCGACCAGGGCATCGGGGTCCGACCCCGGCAAAGAGCACCGGATCACGCCGGCGTCGGTCGCGGCGAGAGCGACCGGTCCGAAGGCGGTATCGAAGGCTGTGTGGGCGAAACTCGTCATCTTTGCTCCTTGGGGTTATCCACCGTCAGCCTACGCCTTAGGCTTCTGGGAATGAACCACTTGCCCGAGGGGACAGCGGCCCTGATCGAAGCGGCGCTTGTCGAGGACATCGGTGCCGGCGACGTGACCGCGGAGGCCACCGTGCCGGCGGACCTCACCGCCCAGGCACGCATCATCCAGAAGCAGGCCGGCGTGATCTTCGGGTTGGACGTGGTCGAGGAAGTCTTCCGTCAGGTCGGGGTCACCGAGTTCGATCGCACCGTCGTCGAAGGCCACTGGCATGCCTCCGTTCCCCGGGACATCGCCTTGATCCATGGCCCCGCCCGGCTCTTGCTGGCGGGTGAACGGGTCGCCCTCAACTATCTCGGGCATCTCTCCGGCATCTCTACCCTGACCGCCCGTTTCGTCGATGCCGTCGCCGGCACGGGCACCCGGATACTCGACACCCGCAAGACCACCCCTGGTTTGCGGGCGCTGGAGAAGCAGGCGGTCTCCTGGGGAGGGGGGATCAACCACCGCTTCGGTCTCTTCGACGCGATCCTGATCAAGGAGAACCACATCGCCATGGCCGGGGGCGTCACCGAAGCGGTCGTCGCCTGCCGGGAACGCGCCCCGGGCCTGATGATCGAGGTCGAAGCCGAAACCCTCGACGAGGCCCGGGCCGCGACCGTGGCGGGCGCGGATCGCATCCTCCTCGACAACATGGACCCGGAGACCTTGCGGGCCGCGGTGGACGCTCGGGACCAGAGTGGAACCGAGGTGGAGCTCGAGGCTTCGGGCGGCATAACGCTCGAAAACGTGCGGACCGTGGCCGAGACGGGTGTCGACTTCATCTCGATCGGCGCTCTGACGCATTCCGCGCCGCAACTGGACGTTTCGCTCCTGTTGAGTGCCGGATAGTCGGGGTGCGTAATATCAGGCCATGGCGACACCAATCCCCCTCTTGCCTTCCGACGTACCGGCACCGCTCGATCCCCGGCAGATCACCGAGCTGACCGAAGAGATCCGCGAGCTCGCGAAACAGCGTGACGCGATCATCCTCGCCCACAACTACGAGGTACCGGAGATCCAGGATGTCGCCGACTACATCGGCGATTCGCTCGGCCTGGCCCGCAAGGGCGCCGCGACCGACGCCTCCGTCATCGCCTTCTGCGGGGTCCATTTCATGGCCGAGACCTCCTCGATCCTCTCCCCGGAGAAGCGGGTGCTGATCCCAGACCTGGCCGCCGGGTGCTCACTGGCGGATTCGATCACCGCGGATCAGCTGCGGGAATGGAAGGCGAAGTTCCCCGGTGCGGTCGTCGTCATGTACGTCAACACCTCCGCTGAAGTGAAGGCCGAGACCGACTACTGCTGCACCTCGTCGAACGCGGTCAAGGTCGTCAAGCACATCTGGGAGGAACACGGTCCGGACACCGAGATCCTGTTCGGCCCGGACATGTGGCTGGGCGCCTTCGTCGAACGGGCCACCGGCCTGAAGGACGACCCGGAGCGCCAGGGCCGCTTTCACGTCTGGGACGGTGAGTGCCACGTCCACGCCGGCATCCGGCCGGACGACATCACCCGCACCCGCAAGGAGAACCCGGACGCCGAGTTCCTGATCCACCCGGAATGCGGCTGCTCGACCCAGGCGATGGAGTACGTCGCCTCCGGTGACATCGAACCGGAGGGCGTCCACATGCTCTCGACCTCGGGGATGATCGAGCACGTCAAGAAGAACCCGGACCAGAGCTACGTGGTCGCGACCGAGAACGGCATGCTCTACCCGATCCGGAAAGAGGTCCCTCAGGCGAACCTGGTCGAGGCCAACCGGATGGCGTTCTGCAAGTTCATGAAGATGATCACCCTGCCGAAGCTGCGTGACGGCCTGCGCGACATGAAGTACGAGGTGAAGGTCGACGAGGAGATCGCCAAGAAGGCCCTCCTCCCGATCGAACGCATGGTCTCCATCGGCTGAGCGGATCAGATCGCCGTCTCAGCCTGACGCCGGGCTGCGCGTCAGGGAGAAGGTTGCGCTGTGCCGGGACCGCCGGGACGTTCCGAGATGACGTCGTCCGGGGCCTTGCCGCGCTTGTCCTTTGCGCTGGCCGGGTTGTGGCCCTTCTGCTTCTTCTTGGTCTTCTTGGCGTCCGTCCCGTTGCCGGGGGACGTATCGCCGGTGCTGCCGGTGGTGGCTTCGGCGCCGGTCGCCCCGGTGACAGCGGTGGCGCCGGTCGTCCCGGTGACCATCGTCGTTCCGGTGGTGGTGGGCTCGTCTGAGTCCGAGCTGCCGCATCCGGCGAGCAGCCCGACGGCTACGAGCGCGCCCGCCAGGAAGGTCCCTGTCTTGAGCTGAAGTCGATTCCGCATGGTTTGATTGTGACGCTCAGCCCGGAAGCCAGACGCGCAGTCGGAAGCCGACCGGCGCCAGCCAACCCGGAAAGCGGGACGAACCGAGGATCCGTCCGCGGCGCCCTCCCGAATACTTGTCGTGAGACACCGTCCCGAGACGGCACCGGTTGCGCTTGAGCTTCGCCCGTGCCTGCCCGACCGTGAGACCCGCCACGTGAGGGACCCGGCACCAGGTCGAAGGTTCGGGCATCGTGCCCCCGGCGCCGACCACGTCCAGGCCGGAGATCGCCATCGCGGTCCGGGCGACCCAATTTCGCACCGAGTCGCCGGACACCCGGGCGTCCACCGAAGGGTATGAGCCGCGGCAGAAGTCGTCGCCGAAGCTGGTCAGACCGACCAGCCGGTACTCCTCTCCGACCGCGGCCACGGACGGGCCGCCGGAATCACCGAAGCAGCTGGAGGAATTGCCGCCGGGCCCCCCGTGGCAGTTCATGGTCTTCACCTTGAAGGCGGCTCCGTTCGCGGCCCTGCAGACCTTCCCCTTCAACATCACCTGGCGAGCCATCCGGAGGCGAGGGCTGGCTTTGGAGCTGTTCGAGTTGGTGACCCCCCAGCCGGTCACGTGGACCCATCGGCCGGGTGACCAGATGCCGTACTCATCCCTTCCGGCAAGCTTGATCGGGGTGGCGCTCACCGGGCTCCCGAGCCGGAGGAGCGCGACGTCCCAGTTGGCCGAACCGAACTGCTCACGGTAGCGGCGCTTGCCGGCCGCATTGGTCGGCATCAGCACCTCCTGCACCGGCGTCACCTCGCCGGAGCCTTGGTTGTTGAGCCAGGTCCGCCCCGAGATGACTTCGAGACGGGCGGCCTGCTTCGGGCTGAACCTTGCGACGCAATGGCCCGCGGTGACGACCAACGTCGGCGCGATCACCGCTCCGCCGCAAAAAGTGCGATCGCGGGGTTTCGACTTCTTTCCCTTGCGGGGCTGGTAGGCGATCGCCACCTGCCAGGGCCAGTCCGCGATCCGGGCGGGCTTGCCGTGGACTATCGAGATCCCGGCCTGGCCGGGACCGGCGGCGGCATCGTCGGGGACGGCGCTCGACGCGGCAGGGGTGGCGCAGACCGCCAGGAGGGCGGCCGCAAGTACCGCAGAGGAGACCGCCTTGAGCATGCGATCGAGGATACCGAGCGAGGCCAAACCCGACCTAAAGGCGCGAATGGCACCTACCGCCGGAAGGAATTGGAGGACCCACCCGGAATAGGGCGAAGCAGATGGCTTTCGGAAAGAAGAAACAGCAAGCAAGCGCCGAGCTTGAGGCGGCACGCGCCCGCGCCCAGGCGGAGCGCCCCCGAAAGGGTGGCGCGCCGATCATCGAACTGCGGGACGTGAGCAAGGTCTACCACGGCGGGCATCTCGCCCTCGACCGTGTCTCATTGGCGATCAACCGCGGTGAGTTCGTCTTCCTGGTCGGCCCGACCGGCTGCGGCAAGTCCACCCTGATCAAGACCCTCATCCGTGAGTTGGATCCGACGGACGGCACCGTCTCCATCGCCGGCCGCGACATCGGGCAGCTGCCCGACAAGAAGATTCCGCAGCTCCGGCGCAACATCGGCACCGTCTTCCAGGATTTCAAGCTTCTGCCGAGCCGCACGGTCTACGACAACGTCGCGTATGCGCTTCAGGTGATCGGGGCGTCCCGCGCCGAGATCCGGCAGAAGGTCCCGGAGACCCTGCGCCTGGTCGGCCTCTCCACCAAGCTGCACAACTACCCGGACGAGTTGTCCGGCGGCGAACAGCAGCGCGTCTCGGTCGCCCGGGCGTTCGTCAACCATCCGCCGTTGCTGCTCGCCGACGAGCCCAGCGGCAACCTCGACCCGGTCACATCGGTCGGCATCATGCAGCTGCTCTACCGGATCAACAAGACGGGTACGACGGTCGTCGTCGTCACCCACGACCGCGAGATGGTGGACCGCATGCGCCGCCGCGTGGTCGAGCTCTACGAGGGCCGCGTGATCCGCGACGAGATCTCCGGCGGCTACACCGAGGAATCGACCACCGAGTTCGGGGTCCGCATGCGGGCCGAGATGGGCGTCGGGGTCGAAGGCCACGCAAACGGCAATTCAGGCCTTGCGGGCGGCGAAGGCAAGGGAGTTCAGTGATGGGCAAGATCATCTTCTTCACCGGCGAGGCGTTTCGCGCCATGCGGCGCAACGTCGCCCCGACCACGGCCGCCGTGGTCACCACCGTGCTCACGGCGATCCTGATCGGCGTTCTCGTCCCGATCTTCCAGACGACGCAGAGCAAGAGCAACGAGGTCCGCGGCCAGCTGGAGCTGCGCGCCTTCATCTACGACGACGCGACCAAGGAAGAGAAGGAGGGCCTGCAGTCGAAGATCGAGGCGCTTCCGCATGTCGCCTCGGTCACCTATCTGACCAAGAAGGACGCCCTGGCCGAGTTCAAGCGGGACATGGGCCAGGAGGACCGGGCCGTGCTCAGGGAGCTCCGGGGCAACCCGCTGCCCGCGAACTTCATCATCAAGCCGGATGACGCCGCGAACCTGGATGCGATCCGGGCGGCGATGCAGCCTCCGAACGAAGCGGGCAAGCCGACCTACATCTCGCCGATCGTGCGTGAGGTGGACGACCGGCAGGCGACCGCGGACAAGATCCAGGAGGTGACGGGCGCCCTGAAACTGGTGCTGACCGTGATCACGGTCCTCCTGATCGCCGCATCCCTGTTGCTGATCGGCAACACCATCCGGCTCTCCATCTACACCCGTCGTCGCGAGATCGAGGTCATGCGGCTGGTCGGCGCGACCCGCTGGTTCATCCGGTGGCCGTTCATGATCGAAGGCGTCGTGGTCGGCGTCCTCGGCGGCACGATTGCGATACTGGTCCTGTGGATCGGCAAGATCACAGTCGTGGACCCGCTCTCGGACACCTGGGACATCATGAAGCCGCAGGACTCGATGTCCTTCGTCGCCCTGATGGCCTGCCTGTTCGGCGCTGCCGTGCTGGTGTCGGCGGTCGGCTCGGGACTGACGTTGCGCCGGTTCCTCAAGGTCTGAGCGGCAACCCGCTCCGCATGGTCGAACGGGTCGTTCCGCCCGGAGCGCTGGCAGGGAACTGTTGAAAACGGCATTCGTCGCCCTCTGGGCGATCATCGTCGGGATGGTCCTCGGCATGTGGATCGGTGGGCATCCCGACAACCTGCCGGATCCGATCCGAGAGGTCTTCGTACGATCGGAGATCGCCCCGGAGCGTTCCGTCAGCACCCAGGCGTCGGATCTGATCCAGGAGAAGTACTTTCGGGTCACGAATCCGGACAAGGTCCAGGATTCGTCGGTTCGCGGGATGGTCCGCCAGCTGCGCAAGCAGTACGACGACCGGTTCACCCACTACTTCGACCCGAAGCAGAACCAGCAGTTGACCGAGTCGTTGGAGAGCAGCTTCAGCGGCGTCGGGATGACCGTCGGCTCGAATACCGAGAAGGGGCTCGAGGTCGGCTACGTCTTCCGCAAGTCACCGGCGAAACGGGCCGGGATCAAGCCCGGGGACGTCATCGTCACGGTCGACGGCGAGTCGATCCGGGGCCAGGAGGTCTCGCTGATCGTGGCGAAGATCAAGGGCCCCGAGGGCACCGACGTCAAGCTCGGCATCCGCCGGCAGGGCAAGGGCAAGGCCAAGGACTTCAGCCTGACCCGGCAGCAGATCCGGGTGCCGGTCACCGCCAACCGGGTCCGCAAGGTCGACGGCCGCACCCTCGGCTATGTCCAGCTCACGACCTTCAGCAACGGTGCCAGCCGATCCCTGAGGCGAGCGATGAAGCGGGTCGTCGAGAAGGGCGCCGAGGGCGTCGTCCTGGACCTGAGGGCCAACGGCGGCGGATTGCTGCCGGAGGCTGTCCTCACCTCCAGCCTCTTCATCCCCAAGGGCGAGACGGTGGTCGAGACCCGGTCGCGGACGGAGGGCAACGAGGTGTACAAGGCCGTCGGCGGCGAGATCGATCCCCCGCCGATGGTGGTCCTCGTCAACCGGGACACCGCGTCCGCCGCCGAGATCCTCGCCGCGGCTCTCCAGACCTCCAACGGCGATCCGGTCGTCGGCACCCGCACCTACGGCAAGGGCGTCTTCCAGCAGGTGATCGGCCTGGACAACGGCGGGGCGCTCGACCTCACCGTCGGTGAGTTCCTCACCGCCAACGGCGTGTCGCTGGCCGGGAAGGGGCTCAAGCCCGACGTCCGGGTGCGGCTCCCGAAGGGCGCCCGTCGGGATGTTCAGCTGGACAAGGCCTTCGATGTCCTCGGCGACGAGGTGGCTACCGCGGACGGTTCCGACGAAGACGACTCCTGATGCCTCCGAAGAAGGCAAAGAAGAAGTCGTTGAGCAAGAAGGCCAAGGCCAAGAAGGACGCCGTCCGCAAGGCGAAGGTCAAGCGGGCCGGCAAGCAGCGCCCGAAGACCAAGAACATCGGCAAGCCCCGCCGCAAGCCCGGCCGGGCCGCCCGCCAGGGCGGAGGTGCCGAGGAGAGCACCGACGCCGCCGTGACCCAGAACCGAGCGGAGAGCGGGACCCGCAGTCGGGGGGAGAGCGGGGCCCGCCTCCGGTCCGCGAACCTTCACGTGGCGTCTCTGGACCGGCGTGGCAGGTTCACGGTTGCCAAGCCGCTCTTCGAGCCGGGTGAGCAGGTCACGTTGGACCGCAAGCATCGGTTTGCGCCCGGCCAGATGATCTGGGCCGACTTCTCCGGAGGCCGTGCCCGGCTCGTCCGGAACCTGGGCAGGATCGACAACGCCCGTGACGTCTGCGAGGCGCTCACCCTGGAGCGGCTGCGCCGCCGGGGCTTCTCGGATGCGATCGAGGCCGAGGCCGAGGAGGTGGCCCGGAATCCGGTCGATCTCGGCGTCCGGCGGGAAGACCTGCGGGAGTTGCCGACGTTCACGGTCGACCCCGCCACGGCACGGGACTTCGACGATGCCGTCTCCGCCCGCCGGGAGGGCGATCTCGTTCGCCTTTGGATCCACATCGCCGACGTCGCCGCCTTCGTCCGTCCCGGCTCCGGGCTCGAGCGCGAAGCCGCCGAGAGAGCCAACAGCACCTACGTCCCGACCTCTGTCGAACCGATGCTGCCGATGGCTCTCAGCGCCGGGGTCTGTTCGCTCTCGCCCAGGGAGGACCGTTTCGCCGTCACCACGGAGCTCGTGCTCGACGACGAGGGGGATGTACGGTCGGTCCGGTTCTTTCGCAGCCTGGTCCGGTCCGACGTCCGGCTCGATTACGACCAGCTCGATCGCATCTTCGCCGGCGAGGAGCGCCCGCCCGAGGTGGCGTCCGACCCACTCGAACTGACCCGGAAGATCGCCGCCACCCTCGCCGCCAAGCGGGCCGGAGGGGCGCTCGAAGTCAGTTCGTCCGAGCCTTCGTTCCAGTTCGACGCCGAGGGCAACGTGATCTCGGCGGTGGCCGAGAAGCAGACGGAAGCCCACCGGTTGATCGAGCAACTGATGGTGCTGAACAACGAACAGGTCGCGACCGTGCTCGAAGCCCGTCGCACCCCGACGCTCTACCGGGTCCACGAGCAACCGGATCCCGACCGGATCGAAAGGCTGTTCGATCAGCTCGCCTCGCTCGACCTCCCGGCCCCGCCTCTCTTCGATGGGTTCGGCCCCTCCCAGGCCGGTCAGATGGCGGTCGAGGCTTCCCGCTCGATCGCCCGCGAGGCCGAGCGCCGCGGCCACGGCGCGGTCGCCTACGCGTCCCTGGTCCTCCGATCGCTGAAGCCGGCCCGGTACTCGGAGAAGAATCTCGGGCACGCCGGCCTCGGCAGCGAGGCCTACTCGCACTTCACGTCGCCGATCCGCCGCTATCCGGACCTGCTGGTCCATCGTGGCCTGCTTTCCGGGCTGGGCGCGGGGGAGGAGGCGCCCTCCGCCGGCGAGGTCGCCGAAGCCGCGGTCCACTGCTCGGACCGCGAGCGGGCGTCGACCCGCTTGGAACGGGACGGCGATGACGTATGCGCCGCCTTCCTGCTGGAGAGGGAGCTTTTCGAGGGAGGCTGGAAGCAGGAGTTCGAAGGCGAAGTGTCCGGGGTGATCGGCGCCGGAGCCTTCGTCACCTTCGGCGGGAAGCTGGGGGACGTCTACGAAGGCTTCGTGCCGGTCCGCAAGATCCGCGGCGAGCGTTTCGACCTCAATCAGGAGGAGACGGCGCTGGTCGGCGGACGGACAGGCCGTGCCGTCCGGTTCGGCGACCCGATCTCGATCACGGTCGAACGGGTCGACCCGTTGCGCGGCCGGGTCGACCTCGAACCCGCCGACGGTTAGATTGGTCCTTCGATGAGCAAGAAGGTCAAGAAGAAACGACTCCCCGCCTCGGGTGACGTCGCCACCAACCGGCGGGCTCGGCAGAAGTTCGAGCTGGTCGAGAAGATGGAGGCCGGGATCGTGCTGCTCGGAACCGAGGTCAAGGCGTTGCGTGAAGGCAACGCGCAGATGAGCGACTCTTATGCCGCCGTCGAGGACGGTGAGGTCTGGCTGAGGAACCTTCACATCCCGCATTACGCCCCGGCGACGATCAACAATCACGACCCCGAGCGTCCCCGCAAGCTCCTCCTCCACAGGGGGGAGATCGAGCGTCTCATCGGCACCACTCAGCAGAAGGGCCTCACGCTGATCCCTTCGCGCATCTATTTCAAGGGGCCCAAAGCGAAGGTAGAGCTCGCCCTGGCGCGCAACAAGGAGGGCCGTGACCGCCGGCGGGAGATCGCGGACCGGGATGTTCAGCGTGATGTGGAGCGGGAGTTCAAGGGCCGCTATCGTTCCTGACCTGCGGGTCACCCGGTATCGATAGCGGGATATTCACTCGTCACATCCATCATCGTGTAAGGATCAAGACCGAATGACAAATCGCTATAGCTCCGTTCTCTGCATCCTGGCCCTCGGCTTGGCCGTGGCCCTGCCATCGGCGGCCCAGGCCGTGACCGCTCCCGCGACCGGGACGACGACCGACTCGGCCGTCACCGACCAGCCTTCCGACACGGCCCCCCTCACTCTGACCCCGGACGAGGTCACCGCGATGCAAGACGCGGCATCCGGTGAGTCCGACGACAAGGGAGCGCTGGAGAAGGCCTCCGACTTCGTCACCGACAACGCCCCGTTCTTCATCATCGGAATCATCGTCATCGCGGCGGTGCTGGCCGGGATCTTTATCCTGCGCGGCCGTCCGGGCCGCAACGGCAGGGCGCCGAAGCCGCCCCGCTCCGCTCGGGCCGGCACCCCGGCCGATGCGCCGAGCGCCTCGGAGCTGCGGCGACGCAAACGGGCGGCGGTCCAACGGAACCGTGAGGAAGAACGGCTCCGTCGGAAGGCAGGCGTCGCTTCTCGCCGGGCCGGGGTGACCCCGGACATCACCGGCTATCCCGGAGCCGCGCCCCTGGATCCCGTACAGGCGGAGAAGCTCGGAGCGCAGAGCCAACAGCAAGCCGCCGAGGCGGCCGCCCGCACCGGTGGTCCGATCGCGGCCCCATACACACCCACTCAGAACGCCCCCGCGCCCGGTGTCGTGATTCCGGGCCAGAGCGAATACCAGACGCAGATCCGGCCGCAAACCGTGTCCCAGCCCTTCGAGCCCCCGATGCCCCAAGCCACTCCGGCAGCCCCGGGCTCCCCGCCCCCGGTGGACGCGCCCCCGATGCCTGCCGCGGCCGCCGCGGCCGAGCCCGCTTTGGAGGCTCCCGGCCTGGACGCCACCGTCGGCAACGCGGCCGCTGCATTCGCAGCCGCCGCTGCGGGGGGATCGATCGCCGGGCATGCCGCGGCTTCCCGCCAGGAACCCGTCGGGGAGCCCGCCGCTGCGGCCCCGGACATCGCACCGGCTGCGGCCGAGGTCGCCGGTGCCCCGGCCCCGGTGATAGACGACCGTCTCCAGGCGAAGCTGGACGAGCTGAAGGCCGGCCAGGCCGGTCCGGGACTGGCGCCCACACCGGCAGCCCAACCCCCGGCCTTGACCGGGCAGCGCCTGCCTGACCGTTCGGATTCAGATGCCATCGGGGAGGAGCTGTCAGCACCCGACGAGCCTTCCGCCCCGGTCGCCGACGAGCTCTCTCCCGGCCTGGCCGCGGTCGAGCGACGGCTCAGCGCCGATCAGGTGGAACGCGACCGGACCTTGCAGGAAGCCGAAGACCGGTTGCGCCGGATCGAGCAGCGCGCCGAGGACGCGGAGCGTCGGGCTGCCTTCGCCGAGCGCCTGGCCCAGCTGAAGGTCGAGGAATCGGAGCGGGAGCGTCGTCTGCAGGACGTGGTCTCCGGTATCGACCGGGCCGAGCAGCGGGCCAGCGAGGCCGAGGCGCGCGCCATAGCGGCCGAGCAGGCCGCGGCCTCAGCGCTCGAACAGCCGACCGCGCCGCGAGCGAATGTCCCCGACGAGATCAGCGCCGCTGCCGCCCGGATCGATCCGGAACCGGCTGGGTCCCGAGCGTCCGCCCCGGAGCAGCAGGAGCCGGCGGAGGACGAGCCGACGCCCGAACCTGCCCGGAAGGAACTGTTCGGCAGCTCTACGCGCGGGCCGTCGCCGATGCCAGGTAGCCCCGAGCCCACCCGGAGCGGACCGGCCGACGGGGTGGATCTAAACTCGGCGACCTTCGAGGAGCTCCGGGGGCTGGACCTCTCGGTCACCCAGGCGACCCGTGTGCTCGCTTACCGTGAACGCTTCGGCGGCTATCGCGCGGTCGAGGACCTGGCGAAGGTGCCCGGCTTCCCGCCGGAGTTGATCGAGAGCCTGCGGACCCGCTTCACCGTCTGAGCGCGGCCATCATCGGTCCGGTCCGTCCCCCATTCGGGGACGGTCCCTTCCGGACGGTCAGGGGATGTCGAAGTACCGGCCGGCCGGTCCGAGGTTGACGATCTCGGTGTCGCCGACCTGGGACGTCCGTCCCCAGGACTCATGGATGTGGCCGCATACGGCCAGGCTCGGCTCCGCCCGTTCGATGGCTGCGAGGATCGCGCGGCTGCCCAGGTGAAGCCCGTCGCCGGCCTCGTCGCAATGCCCCTTGGGCGGTGAATGGACGACGAGGATCGAGTCCGGGGCGAGGCCGGCCAGGGCTGACTCCGCTTCGTCCTCGTCGAGGTCGAAGCTCCAGCTCCAAGGGGTCGTCGGGATGCCGCCGCCGAGACCGAAGAAGGTCTTGCCGTCGATCTCGGTCGATTCGCCGTGAAGGACGGTCGCCGCGGGCCATACGGTGGCGGCGGTGCGGAGATCGTCGATCGTCTCGTTGTTGCCGGCGACGAGGATCGTGGGTGTCTCGATCCCCGCAAGGGCACCGAGCGTCTCTTCGAGGCCGTTGTGGATCGAGGCGAAGTCACCGGCTCCGATCACCACGTCGGCGTCGGCGGACATCTCGGTCAGGCGTGCCGCCTGTTCGAGATCGCGGTGAAGATCACTGAAGGCGAGAATGCGCATGGCGCAACTCTAGTCAGTCGAAGCGGCCTGGTCGGTCGTTCCCGATCGTTGACGCTCATCGTCCGTGTGCGAATCCCACTCTTCCTGGAGCCGCAGCCAGATCTCGCTCCGGCTGGGGAAGGGGGGCACGGCGTGACGGAGCCGGTCCATGGTCACGCCCGAGATGATCGCGATCGTCGCGGCGTGGATCCATTCCGCGGTGCCGTAGCCGCTGAAGGTGGCGCCGTGGATCTCGCCGGTGGCTCGCTCCACCACCAGCCGGCAGGTGCCACCCGTGCCCTTGCCTTCGAACGACGCCCCGGGAGTCCCGTCGGTCGGGGTGTCGAGCGCGACGGCGTCCATGCCCTGATCCCGGGCCTCGGCGAGGGTGAGCCCCACCGCGGCCACCTGGGGATCGGTGAAGGTGACCCTCGGCATTCCGGCTTCCTCCGCGATCGGGTGGGGCGAGTCGCCGAGGATCGTGCGAGCAGCGATCCACGCCTGGTACTTGCCGGCATGAGTCAGCAGCGACCTGCCGTTGACGTCGCCGACGGCGAACAGCCAGTCGGTGTCGCCGACTCGCATCCCGTCATCCGTGTCCAGGTACCCGCCTCCCTCGATGCCGATCGATTCGAGCCCGATCATGTCGGTGCGGGGCATCCGTCCGGTTGCCACCAGGAGCTCGTCACCGGTGACCGTCCTGCCGTCCCTCAGTTCCAGGGACGGAATCCCGTCGGATTCGTTCCGGCCCTTGCCGGAGGCCGCGACGACCTCGGCTCCGGTCATCACATCCACCTCGAACCGGTCTCTCAGTGCCAATTCGACCTGCTCGCCCGCGAACGGCTCCTCTTTCAGCAACAGACGCGGGGCGGACTCGATCAAGGTCACCTTGCTTCCCAGGGAGGCCCACGCCTGCGCGAGCTCGCAACCGACCGGTCCGCCGCCCAACACGATCAGGGAGTCGGGCACTTGGTTGGCCGTGGTGCCCTTTCGGTTGTTCCAGACATCGAGCTCGAGCATCCCTTCGATGGGCGGGACGGCCGCCGCCGAGCCGGTCGCGACGATCACCGCGCGCTCGGCGATCAGCACGTCCTCCCCGACCCTCACTTCGCGCTCACCGACGATCAGGCCGTGACCGCGGTAGAGCTTCACTCCCTTCTCTTCGAGCCACGGGAGCTTGCCGGAGTCGTCCAGGTGATGGATCACCTCGTCTCGGCGCTCGAGGACCGCTGCGGGGTCCAGGTGGCCGCTGACGGCCCTCGAGACCCCGGGCACTCGCCGGACTTCGTCCAGCAGCGCCTGGGGGCGGAGCAGCGCCTTGGAAGGCATGCAGGCGTAGTAGGAGCATTCGCCCGCGACGAGGTGCTGTTCGACGATCGCCGCACGCAGCCCGGCGTCGGCAATCATTCCCGAGGCGGCTTCGCCTGCCGGACCGGCGCCAAGGATCACCACGTCAAATCGATGAATGCTCATGATGAGGTTCTACCCGAACCGGCCCCTTCGACTCGGGACTTTTGACCAGGGTTGACCGACCGCGTAGACTGGAGGGGCATCATCCCCTGGGGACGACAGGCTTCGACGGAGCCGGCCGTGCGAGGGGTTGCAGGTCGAGGATGTCGATGGCCTCGTAAAAAATCGGCACAAACCAATACGTGCGGACCATGAGTTCGCCCTCGCTGCCTAGATAACTTCTAGGTTTTGAGAGTCGGTCCACCCTCGGCCCGTGGGGTGGGGCACCGGCTTCAGAAACGGGCTTACCCAAAGGGAGCGCCTCGGCCCCGCGGGGACATTCAAGAGGCTTGGTCTTCCGTAGTGCCTGCCGACGCGGACCCCGGAAGACGACGATAAAGCGTCGGCTATACCTGTAGACGCCTTTCGACACGTGGCTGCGGACGCGGGTTCAATTCCCGCCGTCTCCATCAGAATCCACAATCCGGCCCGCCCACCAGGCGGGCCGGATGTCTTTAAGGGACCCGGGCTCCGCCCACCAAGCGGGGCGGTTCCGCGGGGTAGGTGATCGCGCCGTCCGGTGAGACCGCGGCGAGCGGGGTCAATTCGTGAGGAGTGACGTCACGCATCCAGCGTAGCCGGAGCCGGCCGAGCGACCTAAGCCAGGAACCAGGTGGACGTGGTGACCGCGGCCATGACGACGATGTTGAGCGGTAGCCCGGCGCGGATGTAGTCGGTGAATCGATAGCCACCTGGCCCGTAGACCATCATGTTGGTCTGGTAGCCCATCGGGGTGAGGAACGAGGAGGACGCCATCACGGCGATCGCCATGACGACGATGCGGGGATCCAGCCCGGCCGCGGCCGAAACCGCGACGGCGATCGGGAAGAGCACCACCACCGCGGCGTTGTTGGTCACGACCTCGGTCATCACGGTCGTCGCCAGCAGCAGGGCGAAGATCACCCCGACATCTCCGAAGCGAGAGAAGCCGTCGTTGAGGAGCTGGGCGATCTGCTCCGCCAGTCCGGTCGTCTGCATCGCCTCGCCGATCCCGAAGGCGGCGGCGATCAGGAGGATGACGCTGAAGTCGAT
>JBEBXB010000013.1:0-17747 GCA_040391885.1 Conexibacter woesei
GCGCGTTGGCTGAGAGGATCCCGCGCGACCAGAGCCTCAGCCGCGTATACGGAGTGGGGGCTCTCTTCTCGGCCGGTTACGGGAACGTCGGCTCTTCGATCTACTACGCCCTCGGGGTCACCGCCGCCTTCGCCCTCGGGCTGACCCCGCTCGCCTTCATGGTGGCGGGACTGATCTTCATCTGCACCGCCGCGACCTATGCCGAGGCGACGGTCATGTACCCGGAAGCGGGCGGGTCGTCCTCCTTCGCCCGTCATGCCTTCAACGAGCTGGTCAGCTTCGTCGCCGCCTGGGGGCAGATGCTCAACTACACGATCACGGTCGCGATATCGGCCTACTTCGTGCCTCACTACCTCGCCGTGATCTGGCCGGGCCTCGCCTCGGGGCCGTGGGACGTGATCGGCGGAGCGGTGATCATCGGCGGCCTGGCCTGGGTCAACATCCGCGGCGGCCAGGAGTCGGCCCGTCTCAACACCGTGCTCGCCGTCGCCGACGTCGCCACCCAGATCACGCTCGTGCTGATCGGGCTGGTCCTCGTGCTCAACACCGACATCCTGATCGCCAACATCGAGTGGGGCGTCGCTCCGAGCTGGGGGAACTTCGCTCTCGGCATAGCCGTCGGGATGATCGCCTACACGGGGATCGAGACGATCTCGAACATGTCGGAGGAAGCCAGGGACGCCGCCCGTTCCGTGCCTCGCGGGGTCGGCCTCGTCGTCGTGGTGGTGCTCCTGCTCTACCTGCTCATCCCGGTGGTGGCGCTTTCGGCGATGCCGGTCACGCAGAACGCCGCCGGGGAGTACGTCACCGAGCTCGGCACCACCTTCGCCGACAACCCGATGCTGGGGATAGTCGCCAACCTCGGGCTGCCGGGAGGCATCACCTCGGCCCTCAAGGTGTACGTCGGTCTGTTCGCGGCGATCATCCTGATAGTCGCCACCAACGCCGGGCTGATCGGGGTGTCCAGGCTCAGCTACTCGATGGGTCAGCACCGCCAGCTACCGGAGACGATCCGGCGGATCCATCCGCGCTACCGGACGCCATATGTCGCGATAATCACCTTCGCGATCCTGGCGACCGTGACCCTGGTCCCGGGCAAGGCGAAGTTCCTGGCGACCATGTACTCGTTCGGCGCGATGCTGTCGTTCACGATCGCCCATGCGGCGGTCCTGTGGCTGCGAAAACGGCGACCGGACGTAGTCAGGGAGTGGTTGCCGCCCCTCAACATCCGGGCCGGTGGGATCAGCCTGCCCCTGACGGCGATCCTCGGGGGGATCGGCACTCTGCTCGCCTGGCTGGTCGTGATGGCGCTCAACCCGATCACGCTGATGATCGGCATGGCCTGGTTGGTCATCGGGATCGTCGGTTACGTCCTCTACCGACGACACCAGAAGCTGCCCCTGACCAAGACGGTCAAGGTGCTGTTGCCGGAGCCGCTCGGGGTCGAGGAGATCGAGTATCGCTCGGTCCTGGTCGCGCTCCCGGCGAACCAGCCGTTCCCCGAGGAGGTCATCGCCGCCGCAGCGAAGCTGACGTCCAGCCAGTGGCGGGGCATCCACATCGTCGCCTTGCTGACGGTACCGACGCATCTGCCGCTGGGCGAGGCGATGAAGGAGGAGGAACGGCAGGCGCAGGGCATGATCGAGCGGGCCAAGCTGATCGCCGGGATGCGGGTCTCCGGAAGGGTGGAACGGGTCCGGCCCGGTCAGGAGGGCTACTTCATCGCCCGTCAGGCCAAGGCGTCCCGGGCCGAGGCCGTGGTGATCGGGCTGCGTTCGCGCGACGGCGTGCCGCAGTACGGGCGGACCCTGGAGACGCTGATGCGGGAGCGGCCCTGCCGGATCATCGTCGTCTCCGAAGGCGGCGCCGCGGACGGGGATCCGGCGCCCGCCGAGACGGTCGGGGCGGGGATCGCGTGAACGCCGGGGTGGCAAGGTGAAGCGCGGCGGGCTGTACGACCGGTCGATCCGGCTGATCTCGTCCGTCTACGTCGTGATCGGGGTGGTGGTCCTCGGCATGACGATTACCCGTGGCGGCGGACCGACCTCGGTCGGGATCCTGATCGGGATCGCCTTCATCGCGGTCGGTGCCGGCCGGATCCTGATCCAGAGACGGATCGGCCGAGAAAAATGAAGCTGCCCGAGCGGCCTCAGCACTCGAGCGCGCTCTGGCTGCTGATCGTCACCTACGCCGCGGTCGGCTTCTCCATCTACTTCTCGCTGGGCGTCGTCGCCAAGCACGGCCTCGGGCTGACGCCGCTGATCTTCCTGCTGGCCGGGGTCCTGTTCGTGCTGACCGCGCTGACCTACTTCGAGGGCAGCGCGATGCTCCGCGAGCGCGGCGGCTCCTCCTCGTACGCCCGCCACGCCTTCAACGAGCTGATCGCCTTCGTCGCCGGCTGGGTGATCCTGCTCGACTACCTGATCGTGATCGCGCTGGCGGTGCTCTCGGTGCCGCACTACTTGCGGCCCGTCACCGGTGATCTCGACGGGACTCTCTGGATCCCGGCCGTGATCGGGGCGGTGGTCCTCTACATCGCCGCGATGAACTGGCTCGACATACCGGCCCGGCGGCGACCGCGGTTCATCGTCCTGCTGGCCGCCGGCGACCTTCTGATCCAGCTCGTGATCGTGGCCGTGGGACTCGTCGTCGTGATGGATCCCGACGCCCTCACCCGCAGCATCGACCTCTTCCACAGCCCCGGGCTGGAGGACGCGATCTACGCGGTCGTCGTCGCGACCCTCGCCTATGCCGGGATCGAAGCGGTGGCGAACCTGGCCCCCGATCTCGATCTGAACCCGCGCCGGTTCACCCGCGTCGTGACCCGATCGATCTGGCTGGTCCCGGTGCTCTACGCGCTGATGGCGGCCGTGGCGCTGATGGCGGTGCCCGTCGTCGAAGGCCCGTCGGGGCCCGAGACCCAGCTGGGAACCACCTTCATCGAGGCTCCCGTCCTCGGAGTGGTCGAGGCCTTCCGGCCCCATTGGCTTTCCCAGACGCTGCAATGGACGGTCGGTCTGGTCGCGGCCGGCACGCTCGTCTGGGCGGCAAACACGGCGATGCTGGGAGTGTCCCGCCATGTCTATGCGCTGGCGGTGAACCGTCAGATCCCGAGCTGGCTGGGGCAACTCGACCGCCGCTACGAGACTCCGTACAAGGCGATCGTGATCTGCGCCCTGATCGTCTTCGGATTGGCTCTGACCGGTGAGCTCGAGGTGCTGGCGGGGGTATACGCCTTCGGGGCGACGCTCGCGATCACGATCGCCCACCTTTCGATCATCCGGTTGCGGCGCAAGCTGCCGGATGCCCCGCGTCCCTTCCGGGCCCCGTTCAACGTCGGCCGTAGCCCCGGTCAGTTCCCGCTCTCGGCCGCGCTGGGGGCGGTCCTATCCAGCCTCGCATTGATCTCGGTGCTGCTCTTCCACGACTCCGCCCGCTGGGTCGGGCTGGGCTGGCTCGCGTTCGGGCTGGTCGGATACGTCGTCTATCGCGTCGGATTCGAACAGGTCAGCCTGACCAAACAGGTCTCGGTCGACGCCCGAGCCCTGACCCGGCCCCGGGTCACGGTCGAGTTTCACCGCATCCTGGTGCCGATCTTCGGCACGCCCCTGGATGACGACATCGTCTCGACGGCGGGGAGGATGGCGGCCGAGGCGGATCCGACGCACGGTGGGAAGGGGGCCGAGCTGATCATCCTGCAGTTGACCGAGGTGCCTTTGACTCGGGCGATCGACGATCAGGTGCCGCCTGAGGCCGAGGCGATCGCCGTGCGGGCGGTCGACCGAGCCCGGGACGTCGCCGGAGAGTACGAGAGCGTCGAGGTCTCCGTCGAACGGGTCCGGGTTCGCCGCCAGGGAACCGGGATCGTGGCGGCGGCCCGGCGGCTGGGTGCCGACGCGATCGTGATGGGAGCGGAGCCGCCGAGCCCGATCCGGGGCGGAGCCAGCCTCGGCGGGATCGGCGAGTACCGGCCGGCTGAGATCGGGCCGGTCACGGCATACGTGCTGCGACGCGCCCCATGCCGGGTGCTGCTCACGGCCCCGCCGTCCCCACCGGCCGCGACGGCAGCCTCGGACCCGTCCGGGAACGAAATCCCCACGCGAGACGGGCGGTCGTAGTATTCCCGGGATGTACGTCTTGATCGTGGGCTGCGGACGGGTCGGATCGAACGTCGCCCGGTCGATGCTCGCCGACGGCCACACCGTCTCCTGTCTCGACCAGGACCCCGAGTCCCACAACCGGCTGGAAGTCGGGATGGACATCACGTGGGAGGAGGCCGGCGGGCTCTTCACGGTCGGCACCGCCCTGGAGTCCGAGGCCCTGGAGACGGCCGGGATCGAGCGGGCCGACGCCTTCGTCGCCGCCACCAACGGGGACAACACCAACATCGTCATCTCCCAGATAGCGCAGCGCCGCTACGCGGTGGAGACGGTGATCGCCCGGATCCTCGACCCCCTGCGGGCCGAGTGGTATCGGGAGCAGGGGCTGCATACGATCTGCCCGACCCGGATCGCGATCGAGATGCTCGAGGACAAGCTGCGGCTGGCCGCCGGTTCCGGGCCGGGCGGGGAGGAGGCTTAGCCATGTACGTGATCGTGACCGGGGCCGGCAAGGTCGGCGTCAACCTCTCCCGCGAGTTGATCGACCAAGGGCACGAGGTCACCCTGATCGAGTCGAACCGTCACCGTTACCTCGGAGTCGAGCAACTGCTCGAGCACAACGTCCTCTACGGGGACGCCTCCGAGCTGTGGGTGCTGGAACGGGCCGGCATCGAGCGGGCGGACATGGTCGTCGCCGTGACCGGAGACGACGAGGACAACATCCTCATCTGCCAGGTGGCGAAGGAGAAGTACTCGGTCGACCGGATCATCGCCCGGGTGAACAACCCGAGCAACCGGCCTCACTTCGATCTGCTGGGGATCAAGCCGGTCATCTCGGCGACCGATCTCATCCTGCGGCTGCTCGAGCACGAGGTTCCCCACCGGAACCTGATCCGTCTGCTCGACCTCGAGGAGGAGGAGATCGAGATCATCGAGGTCCGGATCGGATCCGACTCCCCGATCGTGGGGCGCACGGTGGGGGCGGTGGGGCTGCCGGAGCACACGCTGGTCATCTCGATCATCCGCGACGGGCACGGCTTCGTCCCCAGCGCCGACTCCGAGTTCAAGGCCGGCGACGACATCCTCGTGGTGCTCGACCCGGAGCGGGAAGAGGACCTGAAGCGGGCCCTCGGGCATGAAAAAGCCCGGTCAAAGCCGGGCTGAAGGCTGCGGGGCAGGGACTCGAACCCCGATTTCACGGACCAGAACCGCACGAATTACCATTATTCTACCCCGCAGCGGGTAGGCCGGAAGAATACCTGAGGGGCGCGCGGATCGTCTCCTTGGGACGGCCGAGACGTCTGTTACCGTGAACCGGTGCCAATGTTGAAGCGTTACATCCCGATGCTCTTGGCCGTCCCGATGATCGCGCTGGCGGTGGCCGGATGCGGCGGCAGCGACGATCCCGCGCCGACGCCTCCCGCGGCGGAACAGCCCGCGGAGCCGGAGGCCCTGACCAAGGATCAGCTGATCGCCCAGGGCGACAGGATCTGCGCCGAGGTGAATGCCGCGGTCGGGACCATCGACGGCAGCACGACCATCGCCGAATCCGACAAGGCGGGGCAGAAGGCGGATCTGTACGACGGGCTCGCCGACCGCCTCGAGGATCTCGGCACCCCGAGCGACGGCGATGCGCCGACCGCGGTGATCGCGGCGTTGCGCGGCGAGCCCACGTCCGACGCGACCGCCGGCACCGAGGCGGAAACCGGAGCGGAGTCCGCTGCCGGTTCGGATCCGGCCGCCTTCCAGGAAGCGGCCGCGGCCTACGGGTTCAGCGACTGCGCCGAGGCTCCCTCCGCGCCCACCTCCACCGGCACTGAATCGGACGGTTCCGTCGGAGCCGAAGGAACCGACGGCACGGACTCCTCGGGCGGGGAGAGTACGTACACCGAGCCGGCCCCCGCCGCACCGGAGACACAGACAGCTCCCCCGGCGGATACCGGGGGAGTCAACCCGAATGCCGGGACGGGCGGCGACGGGGGTACCGACGGTGGGTCCGGGAACTCGTCCGGCGGCAACTCCGGCGGCATCGGCCCCGGATGATCAGTTGACCCAGGCGCTGTAGAGGCGGGCGTAGAGCCCGTCTGCGGCGATCAGTTCGTCGTGGCTGCCGGTCTCGGCGATCTCGCCGTGGTCCAGCACGATGATCCGGTCGGCGCGGCGGATGGTGGAGAGCCGGTGGGCGATCACGATCGCCGTGCGGCCGTGAAGCAGCCGTTCCAGGGCATTCTCGATCGTCCGCTCGGTTCGGGTGTCGACCGCCGAGGTGGCCTCGTCGAGGATCAGGACCCGGGGCCGGGCGAGGATCACCCGGGCGAAGGCGACGAGCTGCCGCTGGCCCGAGGAAAGTTGGATTCCCCTTTCGCCGACCTCGGTCTCGATCCCGTCCGGGAGCCGATCGATGAACTGGTCGGCTCCGACCGCGGCGGCCGCGGACGCGATCTCCTCGTCCGTGGCTTCCGGACGGCCAAAGGCGACGTTCTCCGCGATCGTCCCGGAGAAGAGGAAGCCTTCCTGCGGCACGATCCCCATCTGCCGCCGCAGCGGGCGCTGTTGCCATCCGTACAGCGGCCGACCGTCGATCAGGACCCGCCCCTCCTGAGGGTCGTGGAAACGGGTCACCAGCTTCGCGAGGGTGGACTTGCCCGCACCGGTCGAGCCGACCAGCGCGACGGTCTCGCCCTCGGGGATCTCGAGATCGATGTGGCGGATGGCCCAGCGGTCTGAGAGCGAATCGGCGTCGGCCTCGAGGTCGTAGCTGAAGGAGACATCCTCGAAGGTGATCCGGCCCTGCAGCTCACCCGGATCGACCGCGTCCGGTGCGTCGACGATGTCGGCTTCGGTGTCGAGCAGCCCGAAGATCTTGTCCAGGGCGGCCATCCCCTGCTGGTAGGTGGCGTACAGCTGGGCCAGCTGCTGGATCGGGTCGAAGAACAGCTGTAGGTAGCCGATGAAGGTGACCACGACACCGACCATGATGTTGCCCTCGATCACCTGCCAGCCGCCGAACAGGAGGATGGCGGCGGTGCCGGCCGCGGTCAGGAGCTCGGTCGCCGGGAAGTAGGTCGCGTTCAGGTAGACCGTGCTCATGTTCGCGTCGCGGTTCAATTGGTTGAGCTCGGTCATGCGGTTGACGTGCTGGGGCTCCTGGCCGAAGGCCCGCACGACTCGGACCCCGCTCAGCGTTTCCTGGAGGTGAGCCGTGATCGCGGCGATCCGCTCCCGGGTGCGGCGGAAGGCGCCGGCCGAGAAGCGACGGAACAGCAGACTGGTGATGACCAGAAGGGGCAGCACCGACATCGTGATCAGAGCCAGCCGCACGTCCAAGGCGATCAGGATCGCGACGACGCCGATCAGCGTCAACATGTTGGCGAAAAGGGTCACGATGCCGTCGCTGATCAGCTGGTTGAGAGCCTCGATGTCGTTGGTCATCCGCGAGATGACGGTGCCCGGACGGTTACGGGTGAAGAAACCGATCGACATCCGCTGGACGTGCTTGAACACCTGCTCTCGCAGATCCTGCAGCACCCTGATTCCCACCCAGCCGACCAGCCAGGTCTGAAGCCAGGAGGTGACGGCGTTGACCGCGGTGGCAAAAGCGAATGCGATCACGATCCAGGTGAGGGCGGTCGCGTCGTCGGCCAGGATGCCCGAGTCGATCGCCTTGCCGGCCAGCCACGGCGGGGCCAGGGCCGACGCCGTCGAGGCGATCACGGCTAGCAGCATCCAGAAGATCCGGGTCCGGTAGGGCCGGAGCAGACCGAGCACCCACAGGATCTTGCGTCGGCGGTCGTTCACCGGACGACCTCGATCTCATCGTCGACGAACAGCGGGTCGTCTTCGGCCCCGGAGACTATGAGCGAGCGATAGGCGGGCGAACGGGAATCGAGCTCCTCGTGGGTCCCGCGATCGACGATCCGCCCTTCGTCCATCAGCAGGATCGTCTCGGCCAGCGAGAGGGTGGAGAGCCGGTGCCCGATCACGAAGGTCGTCCGGTCCCGCATCACTTCGTCGAGGGCATCGCGGATCGCCTGCTCGGTGGTGGCGTCCAGCGAGGAGGTGGCGTCGTCGAGGATCAGGATGCGAGGGTCGGCGAGCAGGGCCCGGGCGATCGCGATTCTCTGACGCTGTCCGCCCGAAAGGGTGAGGCCACGCTCGCCGACCACCGTGTCGTAGCCATCCGGGAGCTCCCGGATGAAGCCGTCCGCCTGGGCGAGGGTGGCGGCGCGCTCGATCGCTTCAGGGCTCGCGTCGGGGCGGGCGTAGGCGATGTTCGCGCCGATCGAGTCGCTGAAGAGGAAGCTGTCATCGGAGACGTAGGCCACCTGGTGCCGGATCGAATCGGGCGTGACCGAGCGCAGGTCGGAACCGTCGATCCTGACCGCACCGGAGGTCGGGTCGTACAGCCGGGCGATCAGGGCAACGAGGCTGGTCTTGCCCGCGCCGGAGCCGCCGACCAGACCGAGCCGGGCCCCCGGGGGAACATCGAGGCTGATGTCGACCAGCGCGGGAGGGGCATCGGGTCCGTAGGTGAGACCGACTCCTTCCAGTTCGACCCGTCCTTCGCCCGCGGGCAGGTCCGGGGCCCCCGGAGGAGCGACGATCTCGGGATCGCGGTCCAGGACCTCGAAGAGCCGGTTGCCGGCGGCGATCGCCCGCTGACCCATGCCAAGCGCCATGCCGACGGTCCGGAGCGGCGACGAAAGCATCAGCATGTAGGCGTAGAACGCGGTGAACTGGCCGAGATCCAGGCTTCCGGCGAGAACCTGGTGACCGCCGACCAGGAGGACCAGCGCGGTGCCGATCTGCGGCAGGGCCCCGATCAGCGGCTGGAAGAAGGCCTGGATCCGGGTCGAGTGAAGGCTCTGGTCGAACAACCGGGTAACCGCCGCCTGAAACCGTTCGTAGCGGTGATCTTCACGTGAGAAAGCCTTGACGACCCGAATCCCGGTGACCGTCTCCTCCGCCTCGGCGGTGAGCTCGGCGACCCGCTGCTGAACCTCCTGCATCGCTGGCCTGGAGACCCGGGTGAAGCGAAGGGCCGCGATGACCACGAGTGGGGCGGGGGCGAGCCCGATCAGGGCCAGCCAGGGATTGATCCAGAACATCACCGCGCCGGCCAGGGTCACGGTCAGGAGGCTCTGCGAGAAGAAGATCAGGCCGTAGCCGAGGAAGAACCGGATCGCCTGCAGGTCGACCGTGGCCCGTGACATCAGCTGACCGGTCTGCTGATGATCGAAGAAGCCGAGCTCGAGTCGCTGCAGGTGGCCGTAAAGCTCCTGCCGGAGGTCGAACTCCACTGCCAGCGACACCTTGCCGGCGACGATCCGTCGCACCATGGTCAAACCGAGTCGCAGGATCGCGGCACCGACGATCAGTCCCGCAATCGGCAGGAGGGCATCGCCGTCGCCATCCTGGATGGCGGTGACGGCCTTGCCGATCAAGGATGGGATCAGCACCGTCATGCCCATCGCCGCCCACGCGAAGATCAGCGAGCCCCACAGCTCCCGGCGGTGGGGCCGCACGAAGCCGAGCAGTCGACGAAAGGTGGGCACCCACTCACTATACAAAGTGAAGTATTGCGGGCAGCGCGTGGTGCTCCGGCCGAAACGCGGCGGAACCGCTTCGCCGAATACTGTGCGCGAGTGCTCGAAGATGTCGTCTCAACCCTGATCTGCCCCCACTGCGGCGGCGATCTCCGGATAAACGGAGCCTCGCTCGTCTGCAGCTCGGGGCACACCGCCAACATCGCCAGGCAGGGGTACGTCAGCCTGCTCGGCCGTGACTCCGGAACCCACACCGCCGATTCCGCCGAGATGGTCGCCGCCCGGGAACGTTTCCTCGACTCCGGTCATTTCGGGCCGGTGGCGCGAGAGATCGCGGCCATCGCGTCACGACCCGGGCTGGAAGAGGTAGAGGGAGCGGTGTTGGACCTCGGCGCCGGCACGGGCTACTACGTCGCGACGGTCCTCGAGGAACTATCGGAACGGGCCGGGCTCGGCGTGGACAACTCAAAGTTCGCCGCTCGCCGCGCGGCTCGCTGCCATCCGCGGGCCGGTGCGATCGTCGCCGACATCTGGGATGACATCCCGGTCCGCGACGACTCGATGGCGGTGGTGCTCAACGTGTTCGCGCCCCGCAACGGTGGGGAGATAAACCGGATGCTGGCCCCTGGCGGCCGGCTGATCGTCGTCACCCCGGGTCCTGATCACCTCAAGGAGCTGATCGAGCCCTTCGCGATGATCACGGTGGATCCGGACAAGGAGGAACGACTCGAACGGAGCCTCGAGGAGGTCAGCGGCGACGCGGAAGTGATCCCGCTCGAGTGGAAGATGAGCCTGACGCCGGCCGAGATCATAGATGTGGTCGGGATGGGCCCGAGCGCGGGACGACTCGACCCCGAGGCCTTGCGGGAGCTGGTCTCCGGGTTGCCGGAACGCTCCAGCGTGACCGGTTCGGTTCGGATCTCGATTCGCTGAGATCGGCCGACCCGTGTGGGTGGGCGATCTTCAGTCAGGCTCGCCGGAATCGACCTTGAGGTCGTGCTCGGCCTTGGTCAGCGCATCGGGATCCCAGGTCGGCGCCTTCGTGTCCGGGACCTCGAAATAGGGCTCCTCGACGTTGTCGAAGAATCCCCAGCCACCTTTGTCCTCCGCCCAGATACGGACCCGGTTGAGGTCGAGTCCGGATGCTGCCACGTCGGCGCAGAGCCAAGTCACCTCGCCCGGGGTGCCGCCCTCGACCGGCCGGACGGCCTTCATCCACTTCTCGATCTCCTTGTCACCCATGGCCACGCACGCAGGATAGATCGGTTGATCGGCCGCAGCACAGCGGCTAGTTTGAGTCATGGACGAATGCGCGCACCTCGACCACGTCCGGATCACCGAGCTCCCGGAAGAGGTCGCGGGATGCGAGGACTGCCTGGCGGAGGGCACAGGATGGCTCCATCTGCGGATCTGCCTCGAGTGCGGACACGTCGGCTGCTGCGACAACTCGCCCGGCCGCCATGCGACCCGTCACTTCGAAGCGATGTCGCACCCGATCATCCGCTCGATCGAGCCGGGCGAGGAATGGTCCTGGTGCTTCGTCGACGAACTGCCGATGATCCTCCCGGACGTCGTCGGGAAGCCGCGCATCCCGCCGGCCCCGCTCGGCCCCTGATCGGGCCCTGGCAATCCCGCGGATGGCGGGATAGGTTCGGGATAGGCGAATAACGGGTACAGGAAGGGCAGGCAACTGTCTACCGTCAGGAGAGGAGCATGGCCGCCGAAATGACCGACCCGAAGCTCGACGTACCGCCCGCGGAGGAGGGACCGGACGACGACATCCACAGGATTCTCGTGGTTGCCGACGAACGATTTCGCGGTTCCGACTTCCTGGACGAGTTACGCAGTCACATGAAGGTGAAGCGGGCCGAGGTGGAGGTGTACGTGGTGGCTCCCGCCCTGGCCCATTCCGGAGTGGACCACGAGATGGCCAACTTCGACGAGCCGATACTCGAGGCCCAGGCTCGCCTCGACTCGATCGTCGCGGAGCTTCGAAAGGTCGGTATCGAGGCCGTGGGGCACGTCGGCGACGGCGATCCCGTCACCGCGGTCGGGGACGGGCTCCGGGAGTTCCCGGCGGACGAGCTGGTGGTCGTCAGCCACGTGGACAGCCAGCGCGCCTACGCGGAGAAGGACCTCTGGGACCGTCTGCGGCTCGACTTCCGGTTGCCGATATCGGACATCCAGGTGCCCCGGCCCGAGGAGGGCAGCGCCAACCCGAGCGCTGTCCGGGTGGATCACGAGCCGGCGAAGCCGCATACCCAGGAGGAGATAATCCGGTCGACCCGGAACTTCCCGCCGTTGCAGAAACGGGATTCGGCCGGGATCGTCGTCGGCCTGCTCGGCACATTCTTCCTCGGACTGATCGCCGTCCTCGCCAATTCCGACGTCGACGGCCCGATCGAGGGTCGAAACGCCGCCATCATCCTGATCGCGATCGGTTCCTTCCTCCTGAACGCCGCTCACATCGTCGGGCTGCTCTTCTTCCAGAGCGTTCGCTACACCGGCATCTGGGAGCGCTTCATGTCCAGGCTGTCGCTCGGTTTCACCACGGTCGGAATCATCGCCGCACTGCTGCTCTGGCTGGCGTGACCGGTCGCATCGCGCGGGCCGTGTGTCGTGTTTCCGGACCCCCTCCTCACGGGTAGGCGGTGGGAAAGGAACAACACGAGAGGAGCAACATGAGTGACGAACTCAAAGCTAAGCGGGTCGCGGTTCTGACCGCGAACGAGGGCGTCGAGCAGATCGAGTTGACATCGCCGGTGAAAGCCCTTCGAGATTCCGGGGCCGAGGTGGACCTGATCGCGCCGGAAGGCGGGGATGTGCAGACCTTCGATCACCTCGACAAGGCGGAGACCTATCCGGTCGATCTGACGGTCGCCGAAGCGGACCCGGCGGACTACGCCGGCCTCATGTTGCCGGGCGGCGTCGCCAACCCCGACAACCTGCGGACCCACGAGGAGGCCGTCGAGTTCGTCCGGGAGTTCTTCTCGGCCGGCAAGCCGGTCGCCGCGATCTGCCACGCCCCCTGGACGCTGGTCGAGGCGGGCGTCGTCGATGGGCGTACGGTCACATCATGGCCCAGCGTGCGGACCGACCTCGAGAACGCCGGTGCCCACTGGGTCGACGAAGAGGTTCACGTCGACCAGGGCCTGGTCACCAGTCGCGGGCCGGACGACCTGGACGCTTTCAACGCCAAGATGGTCGAAGAGCTGGTCGAGGGGCGCCACGCCGGTCAGACGGCCTGAACGGGAACGGCTCAATCCTGCTGCGCGATCCGACGGACGTGCAGCGGGATGGCGGCCCACAGTACGGCGAAGGCGATCAACGACAGCCCGCCCACGATCGCGGTCGGGACGGCACCGTAGAGAAAGTCGGTCACCAACGTCACCGCGCCCGTCATCGCCAGGGCGAGGCAGGCCAGCCCGGCGAGAGTGAGGCGATTGGCAAGGATCAGCAGCCGTGGCTTCTGTCGCAGCCGGAAGGTGATGCGGTGAAACGCCGTCGGGGAGATGAGCAGAGCCGTCGAGATCGCGGTCAACAGCAAGGTGACGAAGAAGAGGTTCCGCTGGAAGGCCGTCGTTTCCGAGAATCGCTGCTGGAAGGGAACGGCGAGCAGGAAGGCGAACAGAACCTGGACACCGGGGAGCGCGATCCGCAGCTCCTGGAGGAGCTCGTTCAGGTTGCGGTTGAGCCGTTCCCGCTCACTCTCGTCGGTGCCGGGTATCGGGCCCGGGTCGGTGTCGGCCGGGCCTCTCCCGGCGGGGTCGCTCAATGGTTGCGGAGGCTGTCGATCAGTTCGTCCTTGTTCATGTCCGAACGGCCTTCGATCCCCAGCTCTGCGGCGCGTTCACGAAGCTCTTCGACCGTGCGATCCTCGTAGTCCTCGGCCTTGCCGCCCTTCTTGCCGACGTTCTCGCCACCGGCTCTTGCGTTGGCGATGCGGGCGGCCTTCTCTTTGCTCGCGCCGTCGTCGCGCAGCTCCTCGTACAGCTTGTCGTCCTTGACGCTGGGTCCGTGGTCCTTGGTCATGATGTTCCTTCCGATTGCCGCAGGTATCTTTCTCAGGCGATACCCGGCCCGCCACTGCCTAATCGCGGTGAGGGGCGGGTGAGTGACCACCGAGCAGTGGTTCCGCCGGAGAGGCTTCGGGTACTGGAAGGAATCCATGCAGGCAATCGATCGGACAGGGCGGGTCGGCGTGATCGGCGCCGGGATCGTCGGCTTGGCCGCCGCGTTCGAGCTTGAACGACGGGGCATCGAGTACGACATCTTCGAGTACGCCGCTCCTGGCGGCGGACAGTCCCGCGGGGAGTCGCGGATCTTCCGCCACGCCCACGACGATCCCCGCCTGATCGAGCTGGCGGTTCGCAGCCGACATCTGTGGGGGGATTGGGAACGAGAGTTCGGCGCCCAACTGATCTCTCCCGACGGGGTCGTCTCCACCGGGCGGAAATCGCTCGGCCGGCTTGCGTTGATGCGTCAGGTGGAGCCCGGGATAGCCGCGGAAGAGATCGGCCCGGCCCGGCTCCGGGAAGTCCTGCCGTTGCTCGCGTCCTATGAGGGGCCGGCGGTACTGGACGAGGAGGGCGGGACGATCCGCACCCGACTGACCATCGCCAGCCTGATCGAACGGGTCGGGGCCTTCCTGATCCCGGTCAAGGTCGATGCGATCGAGATCCTGAACGGAGGCCAGGCGGCGGTCCGCGCCGGGGGCATCCGGCGTGTCTATGACGCCGTGCTCGTCTGCGCCGGGCTCGGCACGGATCGCCTGGCAACATTGAACGAAGTTGCGATCCCGGTCCAGGTAGAAGCCCAGATCCGGCGTACCTATCCGATCCGCCCCGGGCATCGGCACGGCCTGGCTTCGATCCGGGACAGTTCGGAGGCTCACGGCCCCGGCTGCATCTATGGCTCTCCGATCCGGGGCGATGCTCTGTACTCGGTCGGCCTGTCCGAAGGGGTCGGGGTCAGCGCCAACGGACTGATCAACTGGGATCAGATCGAGCGGCTGGCCGAACGCACCGACGACTGGGTTCGCGAGGCGATGCCCGGGCTCGACGCCGACGAGGGAGACGGGCTCACCTGCTGGGCCACCCGGCTACCTTGGTCCCCGGATGGGCTGGGGATCTGGCAGCAGGGTCCGGTGTTCCACGTGATCGGGAACAACCTGTTCAAGATGGCTCCCGTCCTCGCCGAAAGCCTGGTCGACGCCGCACTCGACGGATCGGTCCCAGAAGGCTTGCGGCCCGTCGATCGACTGGGTGCTCATTCCGGCACCGCTTCGCTGAACGCGTCTTCCTGACCGTTCTCGCTCGCTCCCTCGGTTCGGAACCGAACCGAGGCCAAGACGACGCCGAGCTCTCAGCCGGAGCTGGGCATCTGGATGCGCATCCGGTCGAGGATCCGCCGCAGCATGCGAGAAACGTGCATCTGGGAGCGGCCGATCTGCTCGGCTATCTCCGACTGGGTCAGCTCGTCGCGAAATCGCAGGCGCAGAACCATCCGTTCCTGCTCCGACAGTCCTTGCACCGCTTCGTGAAGAAGGATCCGCTCCTCGATCAACTCGAGGTTGTCGTCGGTCTCTCCGAGCCACTCGGTCGGTGGCGTGGCGTCCTGATTGCCTGCGGATGTCGGCTGATCGAGTGACATCGGGTGACGGTTGCGACTGGCCTGAACGGCCTCGATGACCTCGTGCTCCTCAGTATGCATCTCTTCGGCGATCTCGGTGACGGACGGCTCGCGGCTTAGCTGGTTGGTCAACTCGCCGACGGTGCTGTCCACCTGTCCGATCCGGTCGTAGAGGCTGCGCGGGATGCGCATGGTCGAGGTGTGATCTCGGAAGTGACGCTTCAACTCGCCGGTGATCGTGGGCGACGCGAAGGCGACGAACGGGATCCCTCGCGACGGGTCGAAGCGGTTGACGGCGTTCACGAGCCCGAGGGAAGCGACCTGGACCAGGTCGTCCAACGACTCCGCCTGGCCGCGAAACTTCATCGCGATGCTCTTGGCGTAGGCGAGATATCGGTTGAGGAGCTCTTCCTTTGCGCGCGGATCGCGATCGCGATCCGCCCATAGCCGGCTTTCGTCGGCGAGACCGGTCTCGATGATCCCCCGGCAATCTGGATCGCTTTGTGCCTCTTCGGTTGCTGCTTGGGCCGAGTCCTGTTTTGTGGTCATTTCGTTCAGCCTCTCTTCCCTTTTGGGGATTTCCCATGAGTTGCTGCCCTTGAGCCCGTCATCCGGACCGTGCAGTCGGACGGATCGGTGACCCGTCCTTGTACCTCCTTATCCGACCGTAACAGTTTGTTAATGAACTGTCCAGTTTCTTGGAACTATAAGGTTTATATAGCTGTATAACCGGCCACGAGGCGGTTTCGGGATCGACTGCGCTCTACGCGTTCCGGCTTCGAATGCTCGCTACGCGTACCGGCTGTGGAGCATCAGGTCGTTGCCGTCGGGATCGGCGAACAACGCCATCCGGCACACGCCGGTGTCGAAGGTGTCACCGGCGAACTCGACTCCTTTGGACTCCAGCTCGCTGCGGGCGGCATCGATGTCGTCGACGTGCAGAGCGAGGTGGGCGAGCTTCTGCGGGGCGAACTCGAACCCCTGGTTGCCCGGCTCCCAGATGCCGAAACAGGTTTCCCCGACCCAGAACTCATATCTCGCGTTCTCGTCGGGACGAAGGCCCAGGGTCTCGACGTAGAACTCCCGGCTGCGGTCGGGGTTGGTTGACGGTACGCCTACGAAATCCAGTCCGGTGATCATGAGTTCAACCTAAACGGTGTGGAACGCGCCCGATGGATACGTTTCCCATGTGGCGATCAAACGTGGCAGCGACGATTCGGATCTGGTCTGGTCCAGCGAACAGGGCGACCTGCGCAAGGACGCGGGCGGGCCATCCGGGACGAGCAGCCGCGGTACCAGTCGAGCGGGCGGCCGGCAGGGCAAGAAGTCCCGCGGTGGGTCATCCGGACGGGGGGCCGCCGGTGGCGGAGAGTCCGGCCGAGGTGGCCGGATCAAAGTCCGGCGCGAGACGTCGGGCCGTCGCGGCAAGACGGTCACGACCGTCTCCGGCATCGCAATGAGCGACGCGGACATCAAGTTGCTCGCCGCCGAGCTGAAGAAGCTGTGCGGAGTCGGCGGCACCGCCCGTGGCGGCGTGGTCGAGCTGCAGGGTGACCACCGTGACAAGGTGCTTGCCCGGTTGAAGGAGAAGGGCTTGGACGCGGTGGCCGCCGGCGGCTGAACCGAGCCGCTCTCGCCGGGAGAGGTTCCGGTTTCGACCCGAGGGGTATCACCGGGTCATGCGATTTCTGTTCGGTATCTACGCAGGTGGAATCGTCGCGGGTCTCGCTTTCGCGTTCGCCGTCGGCCTGGGGCATGCGTGGTGAACGGGAAGGCCCTGCGCAGCAACGCGATCGGGATCTTCTTCGGGGTTCTCTTCCTGCTCTCGCTGGGAGGTCAGTCCCTGGCCGGCCTCCACGAGTACAACGAGACCGAGACGGCCCAGGCAAAGCTCGCCGGTGAACGGCCCCAAACGCTTTCCTACCCCGATTACCTGGTTTCGCCCGAATTTTCCCGGGACGTAATGGAGAACTGGCAGTCGGAGTTCCTCCAGTTCCTGCTGTTCATCACCGCCACGGTCTGGCTCGTGCAGAGGGGGTCGCCGGAATCCAAGAAACCGGGCGAGGAGGGCCGGGAATCGGACCGCGAACAGAAGGTCGGGCGATACGCCGACAGCGAATCGCCCCTGCTCGCAAGGATCGGTGGGCTGCCGACCCGGATCTACTCGAACTCCCTGGCGATCGTGATGGGGCTTATCTTCTTCGGTGCCTGGTTGGCCCAGTCGGTGACCGGCTGGCCCGCCTACAACTCCGAACAGGTCGCTTACTCCGAGCCGACCGTCAGCTGGATCGGGTACCTAGGAACCGCCGACTTCTGGGAGCGGACCCTGCAGAACTGGCAGTCGGAGTTCCTTGCCGTGGGGACGATGGCTGTGTTCGCGATCTATCTGCGACAGCGCGGGTCGCCGGAATCGAAACCCGTCGGGACCGCCCACCACAAGACCGACGTCGAAGGCTGACGGGAAACGCCG
>JBEBXB010000014.1:0-17295 GCA_040391885.1 Conexibacter woesei
CATCCTCGGGCTGTCCGTCCTGCTTCAGCTCGGGGGCTTCGTCGCGATCTCGAAGTTGGCCCGGGTGGGGGAGCCTTGAGCCTCGGTCCCGCCTTGCTCGCGGCGGTCGCCCTGACCCTGACCGTGCTCGGGCTGCGTGATCTCAAGAGCATCGACGGAAGGTCGACCGAGACGCGCACGGTCCCCGCCCGACGGAACGGGACGGGCGCCGGACGGAGGGGGCGAAGGCGGGTGGCGACCGGTCGGCCGGCGGACGGACGGTCGGGGGGCAGGTTGAAGGTGGTCGGAGCGACGGTCGGGATCTTCTTCGGGTCGGTGCCGGCCGGACTCTTGCCCGGGCGGCTCGGCCCGCTGATCCTGGTCGGTTCCGGGCTCGGCGGGCTTTTCCTGCCGGACCTGCTCCGCGCCCGGTCAGCCCGGGCCCGGCACCGGCGGATGATCGCCGCCCTGCCGGACGCCCTGGATCTCCTGGCCGTGTCGGTCGCCACCGGCCGGGGACTTGCCGGCAGCCTCGCCGACCTCGCCCGGTCCGGCCGGGGGCCGCTGGTCGAGGAGCTGGCCGAGGCGGGGGAGGACATGGCCTGGGGCAGCGGTCAGGCCGCCGCCCTGGAGGCCCTGCGATCCCGGATCGGTGGCCCGGAGATCGCCGCCTTCTGCTCGAGCCTGGAACGCTCCCGGCGGCTCGGGTCGCCGCTCGCCGACCAGCTCCGGCGTCAGTCGGCGACCCTGCGTCAGGATCAGCGGCGGGCGATCGAAGAGGAAGCCGCCCGGGCAGCACCCAAGATCCAGCTCGTCATCGCCTTGGTGCTGGTCCCGTCGGTGCTCCTGCTGATCGTCGCCGCCCTGATCGCCAACGCGGACACCCTGCTGCCGACCGGGATGTGAAAAAGGCCGGCCCGATCGGACCGGCCTTTTCAGGCGCAATGCGCGCAAAGAAGCAGGTTCGGGTTCACCGCCCGACGCTGATGGGGCCGGTCAGGCCTGACGCTCGGTCGCGGGCGACGTCTGCGCGACCTCTTCGAGCAGGCGATGGGCGACGCGGCATGACACCTGGACTATCTCGTCAAGACCCTCTGTGCTTTCGCGATGCTTGGGGATGTAGGCGACGAAGTAGCCCTCCTCGAGCTCGAAGGCGAACTTCTTCGGCGGTGACTCCGTGAGCCAGACGATGAAGGAGGGGGAGAACAGCCGCCGGACCCAGATCTGATCCTGCTCCTTGCGCACGAAGATCTCGAACCGATCCCGGAGCGCTTCGGACTCGAGAGTCACCCGCTCGTGCTTGCGGCGGAAGGAGTCCTCGAACTTCTCCAGGGCCTTGAAGCCCGACTTGTTCTGCACCCGGAGCTCGGGGAGGTGGGCGACGGTGCTCGGCATGCGCACCGTGACGACCGTGAACGGGTAGTCGGTGTCGCTGTCGTTGCCGTCCGAGTCGGTGGACTCGACGGTGTAGGTGTAGAGCGCGAGGCTGCCTTCGATTCCCTCGTCGAGCGCTCCGGTGAAGAGTTGATTGACCTTGCGCTTGTCGCCCTTGCGCAGGAACGGGCTGGATCCGTCCAACGACTGACGACCCTCGTGCCATGTCAGGCCACGGGCGTCTGCATAGGCGCTGAAGAAAGCCTTGGCCGAACGGTGATCGGCGATCCAGAAGCAGATCAACACCCCGATGAGGGCGACAATCGCCAGAAAGACGAGTCCCATCACCGGCATGACCACCGCTCCGACGATCGCCGCGATCAGTGCCGGCACCCCGATGAAGACCCAGGTCTTGGGCTTGCCGATCAGTTTTCGGAACTCGTCGCCTCGGAGGGCATTCGCATCTGCGATCTCTGACATGGGGGAAATGTAGCGGCGGGGTCTCCGGAAAGGCCGGCGATGTCCGCGAGGGGGGTAAATCGGGCCCTGAGCAAATGAACGCGAAATTTCTCCCACAATCTCCCCCACACGAACGTACATTCGTGTTCCCATGCGGGATTCCGCATCTCCATTGAGATTGCGGTCAGGCCGGAATCGGGTCCCGAACGGGCTGTTCCGGTCCGATCCGCCCAAGTGTGGGAAATGGTGTTGCAGAGTGGGACGTTGTGGGTTATGTTTCCGATCGAGTTGAAGCCAGGGCCGGGGTGATGGGGCTCCTCCCGCCTTCACCACCCCGGCCCAACTCTTTCCGGTCAACCAGCACGCGTATCTCAGAAAGGACCAGGAGCGGTGGCGTTCAGAGGCCAGTACGAACACAGCCTCGATTCGAAAGACCGCCTCACCGTGCCGTCCGCGTTCCGGGAAGCGCTCGCCGGGGAGATAGTTCTGGCCAAGGGCCCGGACCCCTGCCTGTGGCTGATGACCAAAGAAGACTTCGAGGCGATGTCGGCTCAGTACATCGCCCCCCACAGCCCCTTCGGCGCCAACGCCCGACGGCTGCGCCGCATCTTCAACGCCAACGCCAGCGAAGGCGAGCTCGACTCAGCCGGCCGGGTCCGGGTGAACCGCAAGCTGATCGAAGCGGCCGGGCTCGACGGCAAGTGCGCCGTGATCGGGGCGGGGGAGTACGTCGAGATCTGGGGCGCCGAGGCATGGCAGCAGGAGAACGAGCTGTTGGACGCCGAGTTCGGTGAGATCGCCGAGAGCATGGCGGGATCAAACATCGCGGGGTCACCCGAGTGAGCGCCGCCGCGCGCCTTCACTCCGATCGGGATTACCGGATGGCGACACCGAACGGACATATCCCGGTCCTCGCCAACGAACTGATCGACCTGGTCGGCCCCCAACCCGGGGACACGGTGATCGACTGCACCTTCGGGGCCGGCGGCCACGCTCGGCTCGCTGCCCGGCGGATCGGGCCGGAGGGCCTGTACATCGCGATCGACCGGGATCCGGTCGCCCGGGCTCGATTCCAGGAGTTCGAATCGGAGGGGCTCTGCCGGTCGCGGTTCATTGCGACCGAGTTCAGCCTAGCCCTGAAAGACCTGCAAAACGAAGGAATTCGAGCCGACGCGCTGTATATGGACCTTGGTATGTCTTCGCTGCAGGTGGATGCCGCCGAGCGTGGCTTCTCCTATTCACATGAGGCGCCGCTGGATATGCGGATGGATCCGCGTCAGGACCTGACCGCGGCCGAGATACTCAACAACTGGCCGGAGGACCGGATCGCTCGGATCCTCCGCGAGTTGGGTGAGGAACGGTTTTCGGGCGGCATCGCCCGTCAGATCGTCCAGCGCCGTCCGCTGCGGACCACTTCGGAGCTGGTCGATGCGATCAAGGCCGGGATGCCGACCGCGGCCCGTTTCGGGTCCGGTCACCCGGCCCGACGCACCTTCCAGGCGCTGCGGATCGCCGTCAACGGCGAGCTCGACGCGATCGACGCGGCGCTGCCGATCGCCTGGGACACCCTCGAGATCGGGGGCCGCATGGCCGCGATCTCATTCCACTCGCTTGAAGACCGGCGGATCAAGAGGTTCTTCGCCGAGCTCGCCACCGGCTGCAAATGCCCTCCGGAGCTGCCTGTCTGCGTCTGCGGGCACGAACCCGAAGCCCGGCTGCTGACCCGCCGCTCGATCACCGCCGACGAGGCCGAGCTGAGCCACAACCCACGGGCACGTTCAGCCCGGCTGCGGGGAGCGGCCAAGCTGGCCGAGCGGGAGGGGGCGCTCTGATGGGTTCCCCAGCCAGACAGCTCGACCCGATGCCGGGACCGCTCCGCGCCCCGCGTCCCGCGCGCCGGCCCGGTCCGTCTCGCGGCCCCCGCCCGTCACGTCGACAAGCCCCCGGAACCGGCGGGCAGCCACGGCTCCGCCTGATCAACCGCACTGCGCACGCCTTCGGTCACCTGCCCGAGACCGGTGTCGTCCGGGGAATAGTCGGCCGGCCTCCCTTCTGGATCTTCGCGATCGGCGCGCTGGTGATCGCGATCGTGTTCATCAACGTCGCCGGGATGAGCTACGGCGCCCGGGCCTCCAAGATCGAAACCGAGATCCAGTCGCTCGAGCGCCGCAACTCCATTCTTCGTTCCTCCCAGACCCAGGCGCTTTCGATGCCGCGGATCCGGCATCACGCCGCCGCCGCGGGAATGGCGATGCCGGCGCCCGACGAGATCCATTACCGCCAGTTCCATCCCGGTGACTACGCCGCCGCTGCCGCCCGCCTCGCGGCCGAAGGGGGATGACCGTGGGTCGCCTGCTCCAACGACGAACGGCGCTGCTCTTCCTGGTGAGTTCGATCTTGCTCTTCGGCCTGGTCATCCGGGCCTTTCAACTACAGGTGCTGGAAGGGTCCTCGCTCGCCTCGCAGGCAACCAACCAGCAGCAGGACCTGATCCAGGTCCCCGGGCTTCGCGGCGCGATCCTCGACCGCAACGGACAGGCGCTCGCCGGGTCCGAGCCCGGTGCCAGCATCTTCGCGACCCCGTACCAGATCAAGGATCCGCAGGCCGAATCCAAGGCCGTGGCGGGGGCGCTCGAAGCCAAGCAAGACGACGTTCTCACGGCGATCACCCAGCCGGGCGGGTTCTCGTACGTGGAACGGAAGGTCGACCTCAAGCGGGCCCAGAAGGTGGAACGTCTGGAGCTCGAGGGGATCGGCCAGCACCCGGACACGCTGCGGGTCCGCCCGCAGGGCGACCTCGCGTCACAGGTGATCGGCGCGGTCAGCCCCGAGGGTGAGGGCCTTACCGGCCTGGAGGCAGCCCAGGAGCAGCCTCTCCACGGCACCGACGGCGAACGGCGGCTGATCTCCGACGCCAAGGGGGATCCGCTCAAGCTGGAGACCATCCGCGACGCCCAGGACGGCGAGTCGGTCAAGCTGACGATCGACGCCGCGATCCAGGCCGAGGCCGAAAGGGCGCTGGCGAAGGTCGGCGCGACCCACACCCCGATCAACGCGTCCGCGATCGTGATGGACACCCGTACCTCCGAGGTTCTGGCGATGGCCAACTGGCCTCCGGTGGACCTCGACAATCTCGACCAGGCCGACCCCGACTCCCTGCTCAACGTCGGGACGTCCTACACATTCGAACCGGGCTCGACCTTCAAGGCATTCACCGTGGCGGCGGCGCTCCAGAGCAAGACGGTCACCCCGGCGAGCAGCTTCACGCTGCCCCCGTCGATCACCCTCTACGACCGGACCATCGAGGAGAGCCACGAACGGGGAACCGTCACCCTCGATGTCGGCGACATCCTCGCCCAGTCGTCGAACGTCGGCGCGGTCACGATCGGACTTCAGCTCGGCGGGCGCAAGTTCTCGAAATGGATCGACCGGTTCGGATTCGGCCATCAGACCGGAATCGAGTACCCCGGCGAGGAAAGAGGGATCGTCCATCCGTACAAGGACTGGTCCGGGTCGACGATGGGCAACCTGCCGATCGGGCAGGGACTGGCCGTGACTCCGATCCAGATGGTTGCCGCCTACGGGGCCCTCGCAAACGGCGGCACGTTGAAACGGCCGCAGTTGATCAAGTCGATAGGCGGCCTGGACGTACCCGCCGACAGTGGCAAGCGGGTGCTCTCGCCCCAAGTCGCGGCCCAGGTGCGAGACATGCTGAAGGGCGTCCTGGCTCCGGGGGGCACGGCCTCCGAAGTATCGGTGCCCGGCTACACCCTGGCCGGCAAGACCGGCACGGCCCAGATCGCCACCGCCGAGGGCTACTCAGACTCCCGCTACGTCGCTTCCTTCATGGGGATAGCCCCGGCCGACAAGCCGGCGATCGCGGTCTCCGTGATGGTCAACGAACCCAGGAACGGACACACCGGAGCCGAAGCGGCAGCCCCGGCATTCGGCGAGATCGCGGCCTTCGCTTTGCCCTACCTCGGCGTTCCCACCGACTAGGTACCTAGAATCGACGCTATGCGGTTGGATCAGATTGCCCGGGATCTGGCCTCGTCCCACTTGGTTGGGGATCCCGGCACGGATATCTCTTCACTTGCCTTCGACAACAGGAAAGTCGCTCCTGGAGCACTTTTCTTCTGTGTCAGGGGGCTGTCACGCGACGGCCACGATTTCGCCCAGGCGGCCGTCGAGGCAGGCGCCGCGGCACTCGTTTCCGAGCGGGAGATGGATCTCGGGGTGCCCGAGGTGGTCGTTCCGGATTCGCGGGTGGCGATGGCTTTCGCCGCCGCCACCTTTAATGACGAGCCGACCGCGGACCTGAAGATGGCTGGGATCACCGGGACGAACGGCAAGACGACCACCGCCTTCCTGTTTCGCGACATCCTCGAATCCGCCGGGATCCACGCCGGGTTGATGGGTACCGTCAAACAGATCGTGGGTGGGGAAGAGGAAGAGGTCGAACGGACGACCCCGGAAGCGATCGACCTCCAGTCCGCCTTCCGTCGCATGCTCGACGCGGGGGACGAAGCCTGCGTGATCGAGGTCTCCTCGCATGCGATGGCCATGCACCGCTGCGACGCCATCGATTTCGACGTGGCGATATTCACCAACCTGACCCAGGACCATCTGGACTTTCACACCGACATGGAGGACTACTACTCCGCTAAGAGGCTCCTGTTCGAGTCGGGGCCGGGAGTGGCCGTCGTCAACATCGACGACGACTTCGGCCAACGGCTGGCGACCGAGTTCGACGTGGTCACCTACTCCGCCGAAGGCACCGCCGCCGACTACACCGCGATCGACGTGAGCTTCGACGCGACCGGGGCGGAGTTCACCGTCCAGTCGGAACACGGCGATCTCGCTGTGCGCACCGGTCTGCCCGGCCGCTTCAACGTGGCCAACGCGCTGGCCGCACTGGCTGGGTCCATCTCGATGGGGGTCGATCCCGGAGAGGCCGTGGCGGCGCTGTCCGACGCGGGCCGGGTCCCGGGCCGGATGGAGCCCGTCGACGAGGGTCAGGAGTTCGCGGTGCTGGTGGACTACGCCCACACTCCCGATTCGGTGGAGAACGTGTTGAAGGCCGCGCGTGAATTCACCCCGGGACGGCTGATCGCCGTGATCGGTGCCGGCGGCGACCGCGACCGGGCGAAGCGCCCGCTGATGGGTCAGGCCGGATCCGAGCTGGCGGACCTGACCGTGGTCACGTCCGACAACCCCCGCTCCGAGCGTCCCGACTCGATCATCGAGGACATCCTGGTCGGAATCGAGGATCGTGACGCGGTCGAGGTGGAAGTGGATCGCAACCAGGCGATCGCGCTCGCCGTGCGGAGCGCCGAGCCCGGTGACACCGTGGTCATAGCCGGCAAGGGCCATGAGCAAGGGCAGGAATTCGAGAACGGGCACAAGGTCCCGTTCGACGACCGTGAAGTCGCCCGGACCCACCTTCGTGCCGTGGCCGGGGACCGTCCGTGATCGCGCTGTCCGCAGAGCGCATGGCCGCGGCGATGGGAGCCGAGCTGGTCGATCGCGGCCCCGGCGAGTTCCCGTCGAAGGCGGCGATCGATTCCCGCGCGATCACCGGGGGCGAGCTGTTCTTCGGCCTGGTCGGCGCCACCGACGACGGCGCCCGATTCGCGGAAACCGCACTGGAAAGCGGTGCCTGGGGGGTAGTGGTGTCCCCGGAATGGGCTGGGAAGCTCGCCGGTTCCGGACGGTTCGTGTTCTCGTCCGACGATCCGCTCCGCGCCTTGCAGATGCTCGCCCGCGCCTGGCGACGTGAGCTCGACGCCACCGTGATCGGCGTGACCGGATCGGTGGGCAAGACCTCGGTCAAGGACATAACCAGGGCGATCCTGCCGGGCCGGGTACACGCGTCGGCAGAGAACTTCAACACCGAGATCGGCCTGCCGCTGACGGTCCTCGAGGCCCAACCCGGCACCGAGACGCTGGTTCTCGAGATGGCGATGCGGGGAGCAGGCCAGATCGCGGAGCTGGCCGAGATCGCCGAACCGGACATCGGCGTGATCACCAACGTAGGTCCGGTCCACGTGGAGCTCCTCGGCTCGATCGAAGCGGTAGCCGAGGCCAAGGCCGAGCTGATCGCAGGACTTCGTCCCGGCGGCACCTTGATCGCCCCGGTCGAAGCCGGTCATCTCGAACCGCACCTGAAGGGATTCCCAGGCGTGATCAGGTTCGGAGCGGGCGGCGAGGTCGAGCTGATCGGCCGCGAGCTGGTCGCCGCCGACCGGTTGGACCGCGACGGCGATCCGCTGCCGGCCGGTGTCGTGGCCACGGTGGCGACGAGCCACGGGGACCAGGAGTTCTCGTTTCCCTTCACCGAGTCCCACAACCTGACCAACGCGCTCGCGGCGATCGCCGCCGGGCTGGCCGCCGGCTCGACTCCCGCGGAGCTCGCGGTTCGCAGCGGACGGGTCGCCTTCTCGAAGCTGCGCGGGGAGCACATCGTGCTCGGTGCCGACGGCGACGACCGCGGGCTCTTGATCAACGACTGCTACAACGCGAACCCGATCTCGATGCGCGCCGCGCTTGAGTATCTGGCGGAGCTCGGCCGGCCGCGGAAGGTGGCGGTCCTCGGCGTGATGGCCGAACTCGGGCCGGAGCAGGATCGCTTCCACGGCGAGATCGGTGATTTCGCCCGGGAGCTCGGAATCGAGACCGTGATCGGTGTCGGCGAGGTCGCTCGCGGATACCGGCCCGACCGGCAGGTGGGCGATCCCGCCGAAGCCGCGGCCGCGGTCCGGGGACTGCTCGGCAGCGACACCGCGGTGCTGATCAAGGGATCCCGCGCCGCCGGCCTCGAAGCGGTCACCGAGACTCTGGTCGCAACCGAAGGGAAGGTCTCCTGATGGGTGAGATCGTGATCGGGGCCATGGCCTCGATGCTCATCTGCCTCTTCCTCTCGCCGCGCTTCATCGAGTTCCTGAGGGGACGCGAGTTCGGTCAGCACATCCGTGAGGAGGGCCCGGCCGGGCATCAGACAAAGGCCGGCACCCCGACCATGGGCGGGCTGATCATCTTCACCGCGATCATGGTCCCGTTCCTGGTGCTATCCGAGCGTGACGTGGCGTCGATGACGGTCTTCTTCGTTGCTCTCGGCTGCGCCGGGCTCGGCTTCGCCGACGACTTCATCAAGATCGTCAAACGGCGCTCCCTCGGGCTTTCCGGCCGTTACAAGCTGCTCGGGCAGGTGGTTCTGGCCCTGCTGCTGTGGTGGGTAGCCCGCCACGAGGTCGGTCTCGAACCCGTGATCCACTTCCGGGTCGCCGACATCACCTGGGACATCGGCCCGGTCGCCTATTTCGTCCTGGTCTTCCTGGTCCTGGCCGGAGCCACCAACGGAGTCAACCTCACGGATGGCCTCGACGGCCTCGCGGCCGGGTCGAGCGCGATCGTCCTGCTCACCTACACGGCGATCTCGTACATCACGGTCGGTCAGCACGACCTCGCGCTCTTCGCCGTCTGCCTGGTCGGCGGCTGCATCGGGTTCCTCTGGTTCAACGCCTTCCCGGCGACGATCTTCATGGGAGACACGGGATCACTGGGTCTCGGGGGCGCCATCGGCGCGCTCGCGGTGATGACCCAGACCGAGGTGCTGCTGATCCTGATCGGCGGGATCTTCGTGATCGAGGCGCTCTCCGTCCTGGTCCAGGTCTTCAGCTTCAAGACCTTCGGCAAGCGGGTCCTGATGATGGCTCCGCTCCACCATCACTTCGAGATGATGGCCTGGTCGGAGACCAAGATCATGCTCCGCTTCTGGATCATCGCCGCCGTCTGCTCCGGCGTCGGCTTCGCGATCTACCAGCACTCGATCGGCTGATCCCACCGACACGAGCGGACGGGGGCGGGCGGTCGGGATGGGGCCACCCGTCCCGTCCCAACCACCCCGTTCCTCGCCCCAAGCTCCGGGCGAGGGAGGAATCGGGGCGGGGGGAGAGAAAAGAGTCGGGTGGAGTATGTCCGTTCAACGAAGCCTCGCCCGCCGCTCCCGGACGGGCCCTGGCTCGTCGTCGGTCTGGCCCGCTCCGGCGTCGCCGCCGCCCGGGCCCTGAAAGCTCGTGGCGAGGCCGTTTTCGGCGTCGACTCGGGCGAGCCGGCGGACCTTTCCGAACTGGACCGCGCCGGTATCGGCTACGCCAAGTCGACCGCGGGCACCGAACACCTCGACGGAGTGGCGACCGTGGTCAAGAGCCCCGGCGTTCCGTCCGGCTCAGAGGTCATTCTCGAAGCGATAAGGCGCGGTCTGACCGTGATCGGCGAGCTGGAGCTGGGTTGGCGGCTGGTCGGGTCTCGGACGATCGCGATCACCGGCACCAACGGAAAGACGACCACGACCGAACTGGTGAGTCACATCTTTCGCAGCGCCGCGCTTCCGGTCGCATCGGCCGGCAACGTCGGTCATCCGCTCTCGGATCTCGCCTTCGACCCCGGCCGCTCGTTGCCGGAAGATTTGACCGTCGTCTGCGAATGCTCGAGCTTCCAGCTGGAAGACACCGTCGAATTCTCGCCGGAAGTGGCGGTCCATCTAAACCTCAGCCCCGATCATCTCGATCGGCACGGGGATCTCGATTCCTATCAGCGGGCCAAGCTGAACATCTTTCGAAACCAGGTCGAGGGTGACGTCGCCATCCTCAACGCTTCCGACCCGGCCCTGGCGACCCTCGACCCCGAGGGAGACGCCACCGTCGTCCGCTTCGATCCGGTCGAACGATCGGCCGGTGAGGGCACCGGCGCCGCGATCGACCTCCACGAGCGAGTGATCCGGGTCGACGGTTCGCCGTTGGTCGCGATCGACGAGCTTCAGATCCGCGGCCCTCACAACGTCGCCAACGCAATGGCGGCCGCGGCGGCGGCGCTCTCCACGGGACTGGAAGCGGACCTGGTGGCGACCGGCCTGCGGAGCTTCAAGCCGGTGCCTCACCGGTTCGAGCCGGTCGCGGAGATCGAAGGAGTCGACTTCATCAACGACTCCAAGGCAACCAACGTCGACGCCACGGCCGCCGCCCTCGGCTCGTTCGACTCGGGAGTCCACCTGATACTCGGCGGCAGCGCCAAGGGCGAGCCGTTCGAAGGCCTGGTCGGGCCGGTGACGCGAAGCTGCCGCGGGATCTACCTGATCGGCGAGACCGCCGATGAGATCGCCGAGGCGCTGGCTCCCGCGGACGTGGAGATCGTGCGGTACTGCGGCGATCTCGAGACGGCGGTGAGCGAGGCCGCCGGGGCCTCCACCCCCGGTGAGACGGTGCTGCTCTCGCCCGCCTGCGCCAGCTTCGACCAGTTCCGCAGCTACGAGCATCGCGGCGACGCCTTCCGCGAGATGGTGAGGGAACTCGATGCCGTCTGAATCCCGGGGCAGAGGGGCCCGCGAGAACCGGAGCCAGCGCTCCCACCGTGACGGCGAGCGCCGACCGGATCCGCGCCGTAAGGGCACCGGCCGCAGTCACTCCACCTCCAGCCCGGAATACCGGCTGCTGTTCACGGCGACGCTGGCGCTCGTCGCGATCGGTGTCGTCATGGTCTTCTCGGCCAGCTCCACCACCCAGATCCTCAACGACGGCGGGCTGGCCGCCAGCACCGCCTTCCTCAAGAAGACGGTGATCGCGGTCCTGATCGGGTTCACCCTGTTCGCCTTCGCTACCCGGATGAAGCTGAGCCGTCTGCGGGAGGTCACGCCGAAGTTCGCCTTGTTCTGCCTCATCGCCCTCTTCGCGGTGCTTCTCGTCGGGCAGGCGGTCAACGGGACCAAGGGCTGGTTCGTCTTCGGACCGGCCCAGGTACAGCCGGCGGAGTTCCTGAAGCTGGCCCTCGTCCTCTACGGCGCGCACCTGCTCGCCGACCGGCCCGAACGGCTCAACTCGGTGCGAGACATGGGCCCATACCTGGGTTTCACCGGGATCTCCTGCCTGCTCGTGCTCGCTCAACCCGACATGGGGTCCGCCATGATCGCCCTCTTCGCGGTCGGCGTGACCCTGATCGCCGCCGGCGCGAAGCCGCGGGATCTCACCCTGCTCGGGAGTCTGCTCGCCGGTGGCGCGATGATCTTCGCGCTCGCGGCGCCGTACCGCCGGGATCGCCTGCTCACCTTCCTCCACCCGGACGCCGACGTCGCCGGCACGGGATTCCAGACCATCCAGGCGAAGATCGCGATCGGGTCGGGGGGACTCGGCGGCGTGGGTATCGGCAACGGGGTCCAGAAGGCGTTCTACCTACCCGAGGCCCACACCGACATGATCTCGGCCGTGATCGGGGAGGAGTTCGGCTTTCTCGGTTTGCTGATCGTGATCGCCCTCTTCGGGATGCTCGGATTCGCCGGCTTCCGGATCGCCCAGAACGCAAAGGACAGCTACGGCCGGATCCTCGCCGGGGGGCTGACCGGCTTGATCTTGATCCAAGCCTGCCTGAACCTGTACGCGGTGATGGGCATGGCACCGCTCACCGGCGTCCCGTTGCCGTTGGTCTCCTACGGCAACAACAGCCTGATCGTCAGCCTGGTCGCGATCGGGTTGATCCTCAACGTGGCGCGGGGAGGGCAGGCCGCGACCTTGCGCCGGCCGGTGCGGGATCGGCGCCCGCGCGGTCCTGCAAAACTCCGGGTCATCGAAGGTGAGCGTCAACCAACAACATCGAGAAGGACGGCAACAGTTGCCCACAGTCGAACCGCCAACAGTCGTGATGGCCGCCGGCGGGACAGCGGGACACGTGGTCCCGGCCCTGGCCATCGCCGACGAGCTTCGTGACCGGGGCGCCTCGGTGAGCTTCCTCGGAGCCCGCGGCAGAGTCGAAGCGGAACTGGTTCCCGCCGCCGGATACGAGATCGACCTGCTCGACCTGTCCGGGATCGACCGACGCAACCCGATCAAGGCGGCTCGCGCGGCCATGCAGGCCCTGGCGGCGACCCCTAGGGCCCGTCGGCGGCTACGCGACCGGGGGGCTGACGTGGTGATGGGCGGCGGCGGATTCGTCGCCGGGCCGGCCGGCCTGGCGGCGCGACTCTCGCGGATACCGCTGGTCCTGACCGAGGCCGACCGTCATCTCGGTCTCGCCAACCGTCTCCTCGCCCGGCGGGCCGACCGGGTCTGCCTGGCCTTCGAGATAGACGGGATGGACCGGGAGAACGTCCGGGTCACCGGCCGCCCGGTGAACCGGGCCGTGCTTTCGGCTGACCGGGATCGAGCCAGGGATCGGTTCGGGATCGAGCCGGAAGCCCGTTGCCTGCTGGTGATGGGCGGAAGCCTCGGGGCCCGCACGATCAACATGGCGGCGGTGGAGGCCTTCGCCGAACGCCCCGGACGGGACTTCAAGGTGATCCAGGTTTCCGGCCGGCGCGACTACCGGGAGATCCGTGACCGGCTCGATGCCGCGTCCCACGCCGAGGGCTACACGCTGCTCGAGTACGAGCCGGACATGGGCGACTGCCTGGCCGCCTGCGATCTGGTCCTTGGTCGCTCCGGAGGGTCGGTCTTCGAACTGACCGCCCGCGGCCGTCCCGGGGTGCTCGTCCCCTATCCACACGCCACCGGTGACCATCAGGCGGCGAACGCCGGGTGGATGGCCGAGGTCGGGGCTGCGGTCGTGGTCCCAGACCCCGAGCTCGACGCGGATCGGGTGCTCGCCGAAGTGGGTGGGATCCTCGCCGACCCCGCGAAGCTGGAACGAATGTCGGCCGCGGCGGCCACCTTGGCCCGTCCCGGTGCTGCTCGCGAGATCGCCGACGAAATACTGATCGCGGCGGGTGCGGCCCGATGAGCACCGAACAGGTTCGCTGGCCGGACCGGAACCTGCACTTCATCGGGATCGGCGGTGCGGGTATGTCCGGACTGGCCTCGGTCGCCCACCGTCTGGGCGCCAAGGTGACCGGCAGCGACCGGGCCGAGTCGTCGTACATAGCTCGACTACGGCGCGAGGGGATCGAGCCCGCCATCGGTCACGACGCGGCCAACCTGCCGGAAGGGGCCGAGGTCGTCGTCTCGACCGCGATCTCCGCCGGGAACCCCGAGCTGGACCTCGCCAAGGAGCGGGGCACTCGGATCCTTCATCGCTCCGAGCTGCTGGCCGAGCTCTGCGCGGCCCGCCGAACGATCGCCGTCGCCGGCACCCACGGGAAGACGACGACGACCGGCATGGTCGTCCACGCGATGCGCCGACTGGGGCTCGACCCCTCGTACTTCGTCGGCGGCGAGCTGCCCGCGGCAACCCCCGGCGGGACCCCCGCCAACTCCGGCTGGGGTGAAGGGGAGTGGGTGGTCGTCGAGGCCGACGAGTCCGACGGCTCCTTCCTGACCCTCCGGCCCGAGATCGCCGTGATCACCAACATCGAAATGGACCACCACGCGAGGTGGTCGAACCTGGCGGAGCTGCGCGCCGCCTTCGAGAGCTTCGCCGACGGATCCAGGGTCGCGATCATCCCGGAGGGCGACTCTGAGCTCGCCGCCGCCATCCGGGCGGAGGCCGTTCCGTTCGCGACGGATCGACCCGGGCCGGCGGACCTCGAGCTCGCGGTGCCCGGCGACCACAATCGCCTCAACGCGCGGGCGGCGCTGGGTGCCCTGATCGCCGCCGGGGTCGACGGCGGCGATGCGGCATCGGCCCTCGGCTCGTTCCCCGGCGTCCGCAGACGGCTCGAGTTCAAGGGTGAGTCCGAGGGCACGCGGATATACGACGACTACGCCCATCACCCCACCGAGGTCAGGGCGGCTCTCACCGCCCTGCGAGGGCTCGGGCCCGAACGTCTGATCGCGGTCTTCCAGCCTCACCTCTACTCCCGGACGATGATCTTCAGTCAGGAGTTCGGCGAGGCACTCGCCTTGGCCGACGAGTTGATCGTGCTCGACGTCTACCCCGCGCGGGAAGAGCCGGTGGGGCGCCTGGCCGGGGTGTCGGGGCTGGACGTTCTCCGCGAGGCGGCGTCCCGATCCGGCGGGCGGTCGACCTGGTGGGCTCCGGACCTCGACGCGGCCGAGCGGGCTGCCCGCAGCCGGTTCGGGCCGGGGCGGGTGCTGGTGACGCTCGGCGCGGGGGATGTGACCAGACTCTCGGACCGGCTTGCCGATGGCTGACCGGCGGGCACCGGCCGGCAAGCGGAAGAAGCGCGGGGCCCGGCGGGGATCCAACCCCGTACAGCGGACCGCCCAGCTCGCCCGTCGCCGCGAACGTCGCACCCGGAGCCTGCGGCTGCTCGCCTTCGGAACGGTCATCCTCGCGATCGGCCTGCTCGCCGGGTACCAGTTCTGGTTGCGCGACTCCTCGGTGGTGTCGATCAAGGATCTCGAGATAGTCGGAATTACCGGTAAGGACGAGGAGAGCAAGCAGATCAGGGGGACCATCGAGGTCGCGGTGGGGGAGATGACGACCCTGCACGCCAAACCCGATCTGCTGGCCGATGAGCTTTCCCGCTTTCCGCGCGTGGCCGACTCCCGGATCGAGACGTCCTTGCCCGACAGCGCCACGGTGACGGTGACGTTGAGGGCGGATGGCTCCCGGTTCGGTTCCGGCGCCGACGAGCTGCTGATCGCCACCGACGGCGTCGTCCTCGGTCCCGCCGGGGACCGGGCCGACGGCCTGCCGAGGATCGTCTCGGGAGACCCCCCGGAATCCGGTCGTCTGAGCGGAAGGTCCCTGAGCCAGGCGCTGGTCTTGGGCGGGGTTCCCAAGGAGCTGCGTCCCTACGTCCGTTCGAGCGATTACGGCCAGGAAGGGGTCGAGGTGACCCTCTCGAACGGGCTCGTCCTGATCTTCGGTGACGCCAACCAAACCGAGGAGAAGTGGAAGTCTGCCGCCTCGGTGATCGCCGACCCGGAAATGACCGACGCCAGTTATGTAGACCTGACCGTGCCTCGCCGCCCGGCGGTTCGGGGCGCGGATGAGGTCACAGAGGACGAGAACCCGCTCGACGAGCCCGTCGAAGAACCGGTCGCGGGCGAGTAGTCGGTGTTCACGCACAAACCGCATCGGGAGCCAAAGAGGGGCCGGCGGTGCTGACGGGTATCAGTCGGTCGGCATAACCTTCGACCACAGGCTGAGGGTATGCAGACCCTGAAGTGAGAGTTGAGGGTACGGCGCTGCAGGATGTCCTGCGGCGCGTTGACAGGCACGTCCAAATGCCCTACGTTGAGCGCAATTTCCGGAAACCGGGCAGCTCCGTGAACCCTGAAGCGAGGCTGTAGGCTCTGGAGACAAGACTTCAACAAGATCCGTCATGGCTTCCGAAATGGCCTGGCGGGGATGGCTCAACTCACGCAACAAGATTTGGATCGGAAGCATGGAATCCACATACCTAGCGGTAATCAAAGTCGTCGGATGCGGCGGTGGCGGTACCAATGCAGTCAGCCGTATGGTCGACGCCGGTGTCCGTGGCGTCGAGTTCATCGCGGTCAACACCGATGCCCAGGCACTCCAGGCTTGCGATGCCGACATCAAGATCTCGATCGGTCAGGAGCTGACCCGCGGCCTCGGTGCCGGCGGACGCCCCGAGGTCGGGGCCGGCGCGGCAGCCGAATCCCGCGATGAGATCAAGGAAGCGCTGAAGGGCGCCGACATGGTCTTCGTCACGGCGGGAGAGGGCGGCGGTACCGGAACAGGATCAGCCCCGGTGATCGCCGAGATCGCCAAGGAAGAGATCGGCGCACTCACGGTCGGAGCGGTCACCAAGCCCTTCGAGTTCGAGGGCAAGAAGCGAATGCAGCAGGCGATGGAAGGCATCGAGAAGCTGCGCAACCACGTCGACACCCTGATCATCGTGCCCAACGAGAAGCTGCTTCAGGCGGTCGAGCGCCGCACCAGCGTGCTGGACGCCTTCCGCATGGCGGACGACATCCTCCGCCAGGGCGTCCAGGGCATCACCGACCTGATCACGATCCCCGGCCTGATCAACCTGGACTTCGCCGACGTGCGCACGATCATGCGCGACGCCGGGTCCGCCCTGATGGGCGTCGGCTCGGGCCAGGGCGAGAACCGTGCCCTGGACGCGGCCAAGGCGGCGATCACCTCGCCGCTGATCGAGGAATCGATCAAGGGCGCCACCGGGATGCTCCTGAACATCACCGGCCCGGAAGAGCTCGGCCTGTTCGAGGTCAACGAAGCCGCCCAGCTGGTCCAGGCCGAGGCCGACCCGAACGCCAACATCATCTTCGGCTCGGTCGTCGACCAGTCGCTGGTCGACGAGGTCCGGGTCACCGTCATCGCGACCGGATTCGAGGGCTTCGAGCTCCTCGCCCGTTCGCCGCAGCGGGTGCGACGCCGGTACGAGTCCCGCAAGCGGGTCTCGCCGGAGGACACCGACCTGACGAATCTCCGCGTAGGTGACAGCGACATCGAGGTACCTCCCTTCCTCAGGGACTGATTCAGGGACCGACCCGGTCGGCTGAAGCAGCTGCCGGGTTCTCGAAAGACCCCGCTGGGGCGTTGGTGGTTTCCACTGGCGTCCGGGCGGGGTCTTTCTCGTTGTGGGACGGGGCGGCGGGTGGCGCC
>JBEBXB010000015.1:0-16581 GCA_040391885.1 Conexibacter woesei
GAGATCACGATCCCGACCCTGATCGTGTGGGGGCAGCAGGACCGGCTGGTGCCGGTCGGTGCCGCCCACAGCTACGCCAGCCGCATCCCCGAGTCGAAGCTCTCGCTGATCCATGATTGCGGGCACATGGTCGAGCTCGAACGACCGGCCCGCTTCAACAGCGAGGTCAGCCGATTTGTCGATTCAGCTGGTTGATCTGGCGCCTGATCGACTTGACCCGGACCTGAGCCTTTGTGGTCCGCTTGCAGATCCGCTTCTTCGCCTTCGCTGACTTCCGCTTCGAGCGCTTCACCTTGCGGCACTGGACCCGGCTCTTCTTCAACTGCTTCCTCGCCCGGTTCAACTTGCCCTTGAGCTTGTTCCGGCGGGTGACGAGCCGCTTCTGGCTTGCTTCGTTCCGCTTCTGGTTCGCCTCATTCGCCAGCCAGGCCTTCGACTGGGTCTCGGAGAGGCCGACCAGGTTGTCCAACGCCAGGTTGACGTCAGCGACGTGGAGGTTGCCGCTCGGGTTGTCGCCGTTCGAGCTGCCGACCATCCCCACCAGGGCATCCCAGAACGCGCCGCTTCCCGGGTTGTAGCCGCTGGCCTTTAGCCAGGACGCCCCGTTCTCGTTCTTGCATTCGGCCGTGTACTGGCCCTGGGACGCGATCCAGGGCCGGCTGGCTTCGGGCGCATCGGCGTCCAGGAACGCCGTCACGTTGGCCAGCGGGCGCAGCTTGCCGCCCTCCCCGGTGATCCCGGCCGGGTTGACGCAGAGCACTTCGTACTTGGCGGGGTCGGGCCGGGGATCGGGATGAACCCAGTAGCCGACATCGACCCGACCGAACATGGAGTTCGCGGCAGGCTCGTTCAAGAAGGACGAGTAGGCGACCACGCAGCCGGTCTGGCTGCCCGACTCGCAGGCCGGGATCTTCTGGAACTGGCCCCCGACGAGCTTGCCCTTGGGGACGAAGACGTTGGCGCCGATCAGGTACGCGGAGATGAGCTTCTTGCGGACGGAAGCGACCGGATCGACCTCCTTCTGCATCAGACGCGCAAGGTGCGAAGTGCCTTGGGAGTGGCCGATCACGATCACGCCCCGTCCCGCGTTGTAATGCTCGAGGTAGCTCTCCCACGCGGCCTTCACGTCGTTGTAGGCGAGGTCCCGGACTTCGTCGGTGATCGCATCGGGGTGCGCGAGCGCCCAGTTGGTGTACTGACGGTAGACCGGAGCGAACACCCGGCAGGTCCGGGAGAACTGCCGTGCCTGGTTGATCGTGGCTCCTCGCAGGGGCGCGTCCTTGCTGAAGTCGGCGTTCGGGGTGCCCTGCTCGCTCTGGGTCGGGTAGACGTAGAAGCAGTCGACCTTGGGGGCGGACGCGGCCTGGTACCCCAAGTCGGAGATCTTCGATCCGTCGGGGCCGTAGAGGCTGCCGTCGAGCGGGCCGTCGCAGGGGTTCGGGGTCTCCCCCGGCTTGCACATCCAGACGGTCGTGTCCTCTGCCGCCACGGCGGAAGGAGCCATCACGGCAAGTCCGATGGTTGCTGCCACGAGCGTGATTGCCGCCCCGATCCAACGTTTCATCCCCATCCCCATTCCCATTTGTGTGACCTGCCGCGGACGGCCAGTCGATTCGGTCAGGTTATCGCGCCGAGCGATGCCGAACTCACGGTTTTGGCGTACTTGGCCATGACCCCGCGGTCGAACAGCGGTTTCGGCGGGCTGTAGGCCTTAAGGCGCTCGTCGATCTGTTCCGGGGTGAGCGCGACTTCGAGGCGCCGGTTGTCGATGTCCACGGTGATCTCGTCACCGTCCCGGATCGCCCCGATCGGACCGCCCTTCACCGCTTCTGGCGCGACGTGTCCGATCATCAGCCCCCGGGTGGCGCCGGAGAACCGACCGTCGGTCAGCAGCGAGACGTGTTCGCCCAGCCCCTCGCCGACCAGTGCGGCCGTGACCTGGAGCATCTCCCGCATGCCGGGACCGCCGGCCGGGCCCTCGTTGCGGATCACGATCACGTCGCCCTTCTGGATCTCCTTGCGCTTCACCGCGGCGAAGCAGTCTTCTTCGCTCTCGAAGACCCGGGCCGGGCCGACCTGCTTGCGACGTTCGGTGCCGGCGACTTTGACCACGGCCCCGTCCGGGCAGATGTTGCCCCGCAGGATCGCCAGTCCTCCCTGGGCCTTGAGGGGTGCGCTGACCGGCAGGACGACATCCTGACCGGGCTCTTCGCTGGCGTTCTCGACCTCTTCGCCGATCGTCCGGCCGGTGACCGTGATCTCGTCCTCGTGGAGCAGACCACCTTCCTTCAGGTTCCGAAGGACCAGCGGCACACCGCCGGCGCGGTAGAGGTCGGTCGCGACGTAGCGGCCACCGGGCTTGAGGTCGGCCAGCAGCGGCGTGCGCCGGGAGACCTCCTCGAAGGCGTCGATGTCCAGGTCAACCCCTGCTTCGCGGGCGACTGCCAGCAGGTGGAGCACACCGTTGGTCGACCCTCCCGACGCGCACACCGCGGCGATCGCGTTCTCCAGTGATTTGCGGGTGATGATCTTGCTCGGTCGGAGATCTTCGGCAAGCACCTTGAGGATCAACTCACCGATCCGCTCGGCGACGACGTTCTTCTCTTCGTCCTCGGCTGGGACCATCGCCGAGAAGGCCGGTGAGATCCCGAGGGCCTCGAAGGCGCAGGCCATGGTGTTGGCGGTGAACTGACCGCCGCAGGCGCCGTAGCCAGGGCTGGCGACGTTCTCGATGTCGGTCAGCTCCTGGTCGGAGATCTTGCCGGCGATGTGGGCGCCGATCGCCTCGAAGACCTCGAGGATGCTGACGTCCTTGCCCTTGTACTTGCCCGGTTTGACCGAGCCGCCATAGAGGACTATCGACGGGACGTCGATGCGGGCGACTCCCATGACCGCGCCGGGGATCGTCTTGTCACAGGCGGCGAGGGCGATCACCGCGTCGAACTGGTAGCCGCGGGCCATCAGCTCGATCGAGTCGGCCACGACTTCGCGACTGACCAACGAGGACTTCATCCCTTGAGTTCCCATCGTGATGCCATCCGACACCGCCACGGTGTTGAACTCCATCGGGGTGCCGCCGGCGGCCCGGACGCCTTCCTTGACGTATTCGGCCAGGGCGCGCAGCCCGTAATTGCACGGCATCGCTTCAGTCCAAGTGTTGGCGATTCCGACCGTCGGCTTCTTGAGATCGTCATCGGTCAGGCCGATGCCCTTCATGTACGCCCGGGCCGCGGCGCGGTCGGGACCGTCGAAGACCGCCGAGGAGCGAGGCCGCGGCAGCGGAGAGTCCGGAGTGGAACCGTTTGTAGGCATGGTCACTATGTTAGTTCCCGCCCAGGCCGAAGACGTCGACCGGGCCGGGACCCCGACCGATCGAGTCGAGACCGTTGCCCACCGCCTCCGAGGCGATCACCCGGGCCGCCCGGGCCGCGGCAAGAGGATCCAGGCCGAGCCCCAAGTGCGCCGCCAAAGCCGAGGAATGGGTGCAGCCGGAGCCGTGACTCGAGGTCGCCTTGTATCTGGGCCCGTCGATCGGCACCGCGACTTCCCCGTCGAAGAAGAGATCGGTCAGGCCCTCGCTGTGACCACCCGTCACAACCGCGATTCGAGGACCCATGCCGAGCAGGGCGGCGGCGAGCTCCTTCTGCCCGGCCTCCGGGCCGAGCCCGGTGAGCACCCGAGCCTCCGGAATGTTCGGGGTGAGCACCGTGGCCCGCGGCAGGATCAGTTCGACCATCGCGGCCCTGGCGTCCGGCTCGAGCAGGTCGGCACCGCTCTCGGCGACCATCACCGGGTCGACCACCACCGGAACGTCACCGATCAGATCGAGAGCCTCGGCCACCGTGGCGATCGTCGCGGTGGTTCCGAGCATCCCGACCTTGACCGCGTTCACGCCGATGTCCTCGTTCACAGCACGGACCTGGGCGAGGATCATCTCCCGGCTCACCGCTTCGATCGCCTCTACCTTCTCGGTGTTCTGAGCGGTCAGGGCGGTGATCGCGGTCATCCCGTGAACGCCGCAGCGGGCAAATGCCTTGAGGTCGGCCTGGATGCCGGCGCCTCCCCCCGAGTCAGAGCCGGCGATCGACAGGACCGCGGGGATGTGTCCTGGCGTTTCGGGGGATGAGGAGCTGGCGGCGGCGTTCAAGATGTCAGTCATCGGTGGCCGAAGGATATGGAGCCGCGAGAGTGGTCCGTGACCAGGTCCCGGTCGTGGTGCCGTGCAGATACCCCTGAAGCTCCAGCCGGGTCAGGTGGGCCGCCACCTCCTCCACCGGCCGATCGGAGAACATGGACACCGCGTCGATCGTCTGGCATCCCTGCTCGATCGACTCCAGAACGCGGCCGGATCCGGGGCTTAGCTCCGGCCCGAACAGGACCGGCCGGTCAGTTCCGACTCCGATGAGCCGGTCGAGCACGTCCCTGGCATCCCGGACGAGGGCGGCGCCGTTGGCGATCAGGTCGTTGGTGCCGGTGGCGAATCGAGCCGTCACCTGTCCCGGCACCGCGCCGACCTCACGCCCGGCGTCGGTCGCCATCTCGGCGGTGATCAACGATCCGGAACGGGATGCCGCCTCGACCACGACAGTCATGCCCGCGAGCGCCGCCATGATGCGATTCCGGGCTGGGAATCGCCAACGCCTTGCCTCGGTGCCCGGTGGTTGCTCGGAAAGGACCAATCCCCGCTCCACGATCTCCCGATAAAGGCGAGTGTGGGAGACCGGATAGGGACGGTCCGCTCCGCTGCCGAGAACGGCCACCGTCCTGCCTCTTTCCATCGCCCCGCGATGGGCCGCCGCGTCGATGCCGAGAGCGAGCCCGCTGACGACGTTCAGACCGGCGGCGGCGAGCTCGCGCCCCAGGGATGCGGCGACTTCGAGGCCGTACCCCGAGGCCCGGCGGGACCCGACGACGGTGACGCTCCGCTCCGGGCTCAGCTCCCGCAGCGGCACGCCTCCCCCTCGGCAAATCAACATCGGCGGTGCGTCGGCACCATCGAAGAGGCCCGCCGGGAAGCTCTCGTGATGCCGGCAGCAGCACCAGCAGCCCGCCGCTTCGACCTGACTCTTGAGGTCTCCTTCGTCGAGCGATTCCGACCAATCCAGCATCTCGTCCACCTGTCCCGGGGCGACCACGGCGACCAGGTCCTCACTGGCCAGCCGGAGCAGCTCTGGTGTGCGTCGTCCGGCCCGGTCGTCGCATGCCACCTGGATGAACGCACCCAACCGTCCGACCAGCCAACACCGGCGCAGGCATTCGACGCAGGCCATGTCCACCCCCGCTCCACTCATCCGTCACCCCTCCTTCGGTACTGGAGCGCACCCGCAAGGTGACGCTCCCCGATCGGTCCGCTGAAATCGAGATCAGCCACGGTCCGCGCCACCCGGATCACCCGATCATGGGCTCGCCCGCTCAGCCTTTGAGCACGGTGCACGTCCGCCAGCAGCGCGGCGGCCTCACGACTCAGGCCGAATCCGGCCAGCTCGCCCGACGCGGCGTCGGCATTCGTACGCCCCGGCCCGAGGCGCCGGCTCATCCGTTCTCGCGCGGCGATCACCCGGTCACGGACATCCGAGGATGGTTCCCCCGGACCGGCCTGGAGCTCGGCCGCGTCCGGCTGGCTCACCGACAGGACGAGATCGATCCGGTCCACCAAGGCACCGCTGAGGGCGGCTCGATACCGCCGGGCGCCCGCCGGGCTGCAGTCGCAATCGGGGTCGGTCTCCCCCCGGCCGCACGGGCACGGATTAGCGGCTGCGATCAACGTGAATCGACTTGGGAGTGTCTGCGTGCCTCGAGCCCGGGAGATCGTCACCTCACCGGCCTCCAGCGGTTCCCGAAGAGCCTCGAGCGGCGCCCGGCCGAACTCGCAGAGCTCGTCGAGGAACAGCACCCCGCGGTGCGCCAGGGTTATCTCGCCAGGCCTAGGCGGGCTTCCGCCGCCGACCAATCCCGCCGGCGAGACGGTGTGATGCGGCGCCCGGAACGGCCGGATGATGCTCAGCCGATCCGCCAGCCCGCAGGCCGACGCGATCCGGGCGACCTCGAGAAACTCCTCGCCACCCAGCGGCGGAAGGATCGATGGCAGCCGCCGCGCCGCCAGGGACTTGCCGGCACCCGGCGGGCCGATCATCAGCAGACCGTGCCCACCGGCTGCCGCGATCTCCAGTCCCTTACGCAGATGGACCTGCCCGCGGAGATCCGCCAGGTCGGGCGCCGCGCCGTGATCGACCAACTCGAGCGGCCGCGGCTCCTCACCGGGAACCTCGCCTTGGTCGAGACTCCGCAGCTCCGACACGTTGCCGATGATGCGCACCTCCACCCCTTCGGCCAGTGCCGCCTCCGGTCCGTTGGCCGGAGGCACCAGGATCCCGCGCCCGCCCTCGGACCGGACGGCCTCCGCCATCGCGAGGGCACCTCTGACCGGACGCACGGTGCCATCGAGAGCCAGCTCCCCGACCAGCGACCACCCGGCCACCGGGGCCAGGGAGATCTCGCCCGACGCTCCGAGCAGGGCCGCAGCGATCGCCAGATCCAGACCCGGCCCGGCCTTGCGGAGATCGGCCGGCGCGAGGTTCGCCGTGATCCGTCGCAGCGGAAACTCGAAGCCGCAGTTGACCAGCGCCGCCCGAACCCGCTCCCGAGCCTCGCGGACCGCGGCGTCAGGCAGGCCGACCACCTGGAAAGTCGGCAGGCCCCGGTGGACATCGACCTCGACCCTGACCGGGCGGGCGGCGATCCCATCGAGGGTGAAAGTGGTCGTCTCGGCAAGCATGGAACCAAGCTAGAACCGTTCCGCTCACAGGTGTTTGCCTCCCCGCAAAACCTCAAGGACGAACTCCTCACGCAGGTGTGAAGTCTGCCCCTGAGGTCCCCGAACCGGCCTTAGCGTGACCCGACACCCCCGACCGAAAGGTGACCGGATGACCCACGCACGATTGAGAACGGGCCGCAGCGCCGAAGAGATCTGCGCAAATCGGCTACGTCGCCGTGGCTGGCAGATCCTGGCCCGCAACTGGCGGATCAAGGCAGGTGAGCTCGACATCGTCGCCCGGACGGGACAGACCCTGATCGTGGTCGAGGTGAAGTCGACCCACACCGGGCTCAAGACCGGTCCCGTCACCCCGGCGCTTGCGGTAGGGCCGGACAAGCAGCGGCGGCTCCGTCGTCTCGCGGAGGCGTGGCTCGCCGGCCAAGGCCGCGGGCTGCTGATCCGGGACATCCGATTCGACGTCGTGGGCATCCTCTTCGATCGCGACGGTGAGATCTCCGCCTACGATCACATCGAGAATGCTTTCTAACGTGGCTCCTGCCTCAAGCGGCAGCCTCGCGATACGCCTGGGAGTCGAAGGACATCCGGTGAATCGGCGAGGGCCCGAGGCCCACGATCGCCTCGCGGTGGGCAACGCTGGCGTAGCCCTTGTGACCCTCGAAGCCGTACCCGGGATACCGCTCCCCGGCGCGCTCCATGCAGCGATCCCGGGTCACCTTCGCAACGACCGAGGCCGCCGCCACGGCGGCGCTGATGTTGTCGCCCTTGATCAGCTTTCTATGCTCGAGCTCACAGTCGTTCAACCGGAACCCGTCGACCAGTCGCAGCGGCACCACGGCCTGGCCGTCGTCGAGTCGGGCCAACGCCTCGCTCAGGCACTCGATGTTGCTGCGATGGAGCCCGTAGGTGTCGATGTACCTCGCCGATCGCATCACCACCGCCACCCGACGAGCGCAGGCCAGGATCTCGGGGTAGAGCCGCTCTCGTGCCTTCGCGCTCAGCTTCTTCGAGTCCCCGAGGCCATCCAGCCGGCCGCCACCGCGGCTTTCCAGGCAGGCACGGTCAAGCAGGACGGCAGCGGCCACGATCGGCCCCGCCAGGCAACCCCGGCCCGCTTCGTCGGTTCCCGCCACGTGCTCGGCGCCGAGGCCGAGATCGTGAACGAAGATCCGGGTGGGGCTAGAGGCCACCGATCCGATTCGGCGGCCAGTAGGTGCCGAAGGCCTTGCCGATCAGCCACTCCTCCGGCAACGGGCCCCAGAAGCGGCTGTCGTCGCTCTGGCCGCGGTTGTCGCCCATCATGAAGAAGTGACCGTCGGGGATCGTGATCGGGTCGGGAAGGTTGCATCCCTGTCCCCCGGGACCACACGGAACTATCTCGTAGCCATCCGGTGGACTCGCTTTGCCGTTGACGATCGGGATCCCGCCCTCTATCGAAACGGTGTCTCCGGGGCCGGCGACTATTCGTTTGATGAACGTGTCGGGAGCCTTGTCGGGAGTCGCTTCGGGACAGATCTCCCGCGCCTCTTTGATGCGCACCCCACACTCGGTGGAGCTGCCAGATCCGGCGGGCGGGTGGAAGACGACCACGTCGCCCGGCTTCGGATCCTGGAAATGAAAGATGAAACGGTTGACCAGCACGCGCTGGCCGACGTCGAGCGTCGGCTCCATCGACCCCGACGGGATCCGGTACGGCTTGATCAGGAATGCCTGGATCAGCAGCGCCAGCCCGAGGGCCAGCGCCACGATCACGACCAGTTCGACGAAACTACCCCCGGCCGATTTCGGCTTGGGGAGTCGAGGGCTCAGGCCTCTTCCTTCTTGGCCTCGTCGCCATCGCCGGCTGCTTCCTCAGCGGCGGGCTCGGCGTCCGCGGGTGCCTCTGCCTCAGGGGCATCGGCTGCGGGGGTCTCATCAGATTCGGTGGTGGCCTCGGGGGCCTCCTCGGTGGCTGCGGCTTCGGGGGCGTCGCCCTCCGGTGCCTCGGTCACAGCGGCGTCCGCTTCGAGCTCTTCGACCGGCTCCTGGACTTCACCAGTCGCGTCGATGGCCTGCGAAGTGCCGACCATGTCCTCGTCGATGCCCCAGCGGCGTTCGGCGACGCGGGCGGCCTTGCCGACCCGGCCCCGGAGGTAGTACAGCTTGGCCCGACGGACACGGCCGCGGGAAGCCACTTCAAGTTTTTCGATCTTCGGCGAGTGGAGCGGGAAAGTACGCTCGACGCCCACGCCGAATGACTGCTTGCGCACGGTGAATGTCTCGCGGACACCGGACCCCTGACGCTTGATCACAACGCCCTCGAATACCTGTGGGCGCTTGCGATTGCCTTCGATCACCAGGAAGTGAACTCGGACGCGATCTCCCGGGGCAAAGGACGGAAGTCCCTTCCTCAGCTGGCTGCTTTCGATGTCTTGGATTACTGTGCTCATGGCTCAAAAACACGGGCTCTGTGGCCCGCGGGGACGCAATGCTACCGCAGAGTCGGATCGGACGACCTTGCGGCCTCCCGCGACGGGTCCGGGTCAGCTGTCGTCGTCCGGATGCGGTCCGTGACCTTCACCCCGGAGCCGGCTCTGCTCGAGCCGCCACTCCCGCACCCGGGCGTGATCTCCGGAGACCAGGATCTCGGGGATCCCCCAGCCGCGGTACTCGGCAGGCCGGGTGTAATGCGGGTACTCGGGCAGGCCGTCGAGGGCGTCGCTCCAGGATTCCTCGACCGCGCTGTCCTCGTCTCCGAGCGCGCCGGGCTGGCGGCGCATCAAGGCGTCGGCCACGACCATCGCCGGCAGCTCTCCCCCGGCCAGCACGTACCGGCCGATCGAGATCTCGTCGTCGGCGAGATGCTCATGCACCCGGTGGTCGAACCCTTCGTACCGTCCGCAGAGCAGAGCCAGGCCCGGCTCGGCGGCGAGCTCGGTGACGAGGCCGTCGTCGAGGACCCGGCCGGCGGGGCTGAGGACAACCGTCCGAGGCCGCTCACCGTCGCCGTAGACACCGGCGAGGGCAGCGTCGACCACGTCGACCCGCAGGACCATGCCGGCACCGCCACCGTAAGGGGCGTCGTCTACCCGGCCGCCCTTGAGCGGAGTCCAGTCGCGGTAGTCGCGCAACTCCAGTCGGGAGCCGTGCTCGATCGCCTTGCGGACGGGTCGCTGCTCGCGAAACCAGTCGAAGGCCCCCGGGAAGAGGGTGAAGATGTCGAGATTCAAGGCCGGTACGCCCGGAATCCGGTTCAGTCGAGGATGTCGACCAGAACGCGGCGCTCTTCGCGGACCGCGGCCGCCTTGGCCACGGTTCGGAGAGCGTTGGCGACCCGGCCACCCCGGCCGATCACCCGGCCGAGGTCATCCTCGGCGACGGTGATCTCGTAAACGAGGTCACCGTCTTCTTCGAGCTCCTCGACCTCGACGGCATCACGGTCTTCGACCAGTGCCTGAGTGAGACAGAGGAGCATCTCCTGCATGGGTCAGCTGCCGTCGGCCTTGATGCCCTTGATGCGAAGCAGGCCGGCGACCCGCTCGGAGGGCTGGGCGCCCTTGCCGAGCCAGTAATTGGCCCGTTCCTCGTCGATCACGATGGTCGACGGCTCCGTCTGTGCGTTGTACTGGCCGATCGTTTCGATCGAGCGGCCATCACGCGGGGAGCGCTTGTCGGCGACGACGATTCGCCAGATCGGGTTCTTCTTGGAACCAACTCTTCTAAGTCTGATGCGGACTGCCATTTCGCGAAATCGTACAGGTTTGTCAATGGTGTTGCCTGTGTGGGCAAACCATCGTCGCCAACGTATGCGACACAGAGTTACCTGCTTAGGCCATATGCGGCTAGCGGCGACGGATCTTGGGCCGCTGAGCCTGGCCGGTCATGCGGGCCATCTGCTGGGGATCGGGCATCTTGCCGTTGGCCATCTGCTTCATCAGACGGCGCATCTGGTCGAACTGCTTGACCAGATTGTTGACCTGCTGGATCTTGGTGCCGGAGCCTTCCGCGATCCGGCGGCGACGGGAACCCTTGATGATGTCCGGCCGGGCCCGCTCCATCGGCGTCATCGAGAGGATGATCGCCTCCACCCGGTCGAGCTCCCCTTCGTTCACGTCGACGTCCTTGAGCTGCTTCATCGCGCCCATGCCGGGCATCATCCCGAGCAGGTTCCCGATCGGCCCCATCTTGCGGACCTGGCGCATCTGCTTGAGGAAGTCTTCGAGCGTGAACTGCTCGTTGGCCATCTTCCGCTGGAGCTCTTCGGCCTCCTCTTCGGTGACCTGGGCCTCGGCCTTCTCGATCAGGCTGAGGACATCCCCCATGCCGAGGATCCGGGAAGACATGCGGTCCGGGTGGAAGCGGTCGAAGTCCTCGAGCTTCTCGCCCGTCGAAGCGAAGATGATCGGCTTGCCGGTGACGGCCTTCACCGATAGCGCCGCGCCGCCGCGGGCGTCGCCGTCAAGCTTGGAGATGATGACGCCGTCGAACTCGGCGGCTTCCTTGAAGGATTCGGCGACTCCGACCGCGTCCTGACCGGTCATCGCGTCGACGACGAGGAGGACGTTGTGGGGCTTGGTCCGCTTGCGGATCTTCGCCAGCTCGTCCATCAGCTCGTTGTCGATGTGGAGGCGGCCGGCGGTGTCGATGATCAGGACGTCGCGGTTCTCCTCCTTCGCCTTGTCGAGCGCCCAGGCGGCGATCTCGACTGGGTCCGCGTCGGTCCCCTGCTGGTAGACGACGGCGCCGGCACGCTTGCCGACCGTCTCCAGCTGCTTGATCGCGGCCGGGCGATAGACGTCACAGGCGGCGAGGGCGACCCGCTTGCCTTCGCCGGTGAGCAGCTTGGCGAGCTTGGCGGTGGCGGTCGTCTTGCCCGAGCCCTGGAGGCCGGCCATCAGGATCACGGTGATCCCCTTGCTGGAGAAGACGAGGTCGCGCCCCGCCCCGCCCATCAGCTCGGTCAATTCCTCGTTGACGATCTTGACGACCTGCTGGCCCGGATTCAGCGAACCCATGACCTCGGCTCCGAGGCAACGCTCCTTGACCTTCGCGGTGAAGGACTTGACGACCTTGAAGTTGACGTCCGCCTCGAGCAGGGCGAGGCGGATCTCCCGCATCGCCCGGTCGACGTCGGACTCGGTCAGTTTGCCCCTGGAGCGGACGTCGGAAAGGGTGGCCTGGAGGCGATCGGAAAGCTGGTCGAACATGGGTGTCCACCCTACCGGGGTTCGGTCATCGCCAAACAGCCAGGGTGCCGTTCCGGTCCTGAACCCGGGCTCGATGCGGCAACACCTGGGGTCAGGGCGCCGAAGAATCGGAGGTGACGCGACTTGTACCCCCTATGGGGGCAAAAGTCGCGCTGCCTCGAAGGTCGGGGTAGCCGCGGCGTACCCTCCCGCTCCTACTCCTCGTCGAGGAGGGCGCGGGCGAAGTCGGTGGGATCGAAGGGCCGGAGGTCCTCCAGCTTCTCTCCCACGCCGATCAGCTTGACCGGGATGCCGAGCTCGTCGGCGATCGCGAGGGTGATGCCGCCCTTGGCGGTGCCGTCGAGCTTGGTCAGGACGACCCCGTCGACGTCGGTGGCCTCGGCGAATGCCTTGGCTTGCCGGAGCCCGTTCTGACCGGTGGTGGCGTCGATCGAGATCAGGGTCTCGTGCGGGGCGCCGGGGATCTGCTTGTCGATCACCCGACGGACCTTGGCGAGCTCCTCCATCAGGTTGGACTGGGTGTGAAGCCGGCCCGCCGTGTCGATGATCACGACGTCGGAGCCTCGAGACCGGGCCGCGTTGATCGCATCGAAGGCGACGGATCCCGGATCGGCTCCTTCGTTGGAGCGAACCAGATCCGCCCCGGAGCGCTCGGCCCAGGTGGTGAGCTGCTCGGCGGCCGCGGCCCGGTAGGTGTCCGCGGCGCCCAGGAGGACGGAAAGGCCGAACTCTGTCTTCAGATGCCAGGCGATCTTGCCGATCGAAGTGGTCTTGCCGGTGCCGTTCACGCCGGTCATCAGCAGCACCGCCGGATCCTGCGTGAGGTTGATCGGGGCGCGGTTGGTCGCGGCGATCTCGGCGAGGATCTCGATCAGCCGTTCCTTGATAGCGACGCCGTCCGGGGAGACTGCACCAGAATCGACCTCGTGCTCGAGTCGCTCCACCACCTTCGCGGTGGTCGAAGCCCCGGCATCGGCGAGGATCAAGGCCTCCTCCAGGCGCTCCCAGGTTTCGTCGTCGATCCGGTCGAACAGGCTGGAGGTGATCTCCTCGCTCAGCGCCTTGCGGCTCTTGGAGAGGCTCTCCCTCAGGCGACGGAAGGCGCCGCGCTTCTTCGGGGCGTCCTCCTCGGCCGCGGGCGGCGGCGCTGTCTCCGGGATCACGCGGTCGCCGAGGTCGAGAATGTCACTCCAGGTGGTTGCCATCGAAGGGGATTAAGCCAGGTCCGGGGTTCAGGCGACTTCTTCGAGGGTGGCGCCGGGGTTGGCGTCGCGCGGCAGGCGGCGGGAGACGACCTTGGTCACACCGTCGCCGCCCATGCTTACCCCGTACAGGACGTCGGCGGCGTCCATGGTCAGCTTCTGGTGGGTGACGATCACGAACTGGGTGCGGTCGGAGAACCGGCGGACCAGCTCGAGGAAGCGATTGATGTTGGCGTCGTCCAGGGCGGCCTCGACCTCGTCGAGGATGTAGAACGGGCAGGGCCGCGCCAGGAAGACAGCGAAGACGAAGGCCAGCGCGGTCATCGCCTTCTCACCACCGGAAAGCAGGCTCATCTGCCGCATCCGCTTGCCCTGGGGGGTGACTTCGAGCTCGACCCCGAAATCGGCTTCCGACGGTGCGCGCGGATCGTCCTCGTCGGGTTCGTCCTCCTCCGTGGAAGGTCCATCCCCCTCCTCGTTCGACTCCGGGGCGGGCACCGGCCGCAGATCCACCGACCGGAGCCGGCCGGTGCCACCCGGAAAGAGCTGCGCGATCATCTCTTCGAAGTTGGTGGCGGTGGCGGCGAAGGTCTCGTCGAACGAGCGTTTGATCTCGGCGTCGATGTCACGGATGACGCCCTCCAGCTCACGCATTCCCCGCTCGGTGTCCTCACGCTGGGCGACGAGCTGGTCGACGTATTCGACCGCCTCCTCGTACTCCTTCTTCGCGAGCGGGTTGACCGGACCGATCCGCTCACGCCGGGCCTTCAGATTGCTCAACCGGCGCTCGATGTCGGTCCGCTCCTCGTCGTCGAGCGGCTCGTCGGCCTCCGGGATCTCCTCGCTGAGTCGTTCGGCGATGCGGGCCAGCTCAGAGGCGGCCTCGGCCCGGCGATCGCCGAGATGGGCTGCCTCCACCTCCGCCTGGGTCACCTGCTCGGCAATTCCCCTCAGCTTGGACTGGACCTCGACTTCGAGGTTGGAGCAGGCTTTGAGCTCGGCGGCGATCTCGTCACCGTCGCCCTGGTCGCCGATCACCGTGCGCTCCGCGCGTGAGACACGGTCGCGGACGGCCTGGCCGACCGCTTCGGCGGACCCCTTGAGTTGGGCGATCAAGGAGATCAGGCTCTCCACCGACGCCATGCGTTCGCCCAGGCGTTCGCGGTGGCGCTCACCGAGCAGCCCTTCCGCGCGACGGGCGTGGCGGGTCGCCCGTTCCGCTCCCGAGTGGACGCCCTCCAAGGCTTCGAGCCGGGCGGCTTCGGCTCCCTCGGCCCGAGCCTGTCGCAGGCCTTCGATCGCAGTCTGGAGCCCGGCATCGACCTCGGAAAGCTCTTCCACCAGCCTCTTGGCCCGTTCGCTGGCCGACCCGCTCACGCCGACATCCAGGGTCAACGGGGCCAGCTCAAGCCTCAGGGTCTCCAGCCTGGACTCGAGAGCACGGGACCGTTCGGCGATCGCGGAGCTGCCGATCGCGATCTGTTCCTGGCCGGACCGCAGCCGGTTGAGGATCCCCCAGATCTCCGTCCGGGCCCGGTCGCGCTCGGCGAACCGCTCCTCCGCCGCCCGGCGGCGCTGGGAGACCTTGGTCAGTTCACCCTCGAGCCCCTCCCGCACCTTGCGGGCCTGGGCGGCCCGGAGGCGGGCCGCTTCGAGCCGGTCCTCCCCGAACCGGAGCTCCTCGGCGACCAGCTTGGCCCTGAGGCCGAGCTCCTCGCGTTCGATCCGCGCTCCGATCTCGGCGGCGTTGGCCTGCTGCTTCAGGGGCCGGAGGGCCCGCCGCGCCTCGCGCTCGACGTCGAGGGCACGATCCAGGTTGTCCTGGGTCGTCATCAGCTTCAACTCGGCCCGGCGGCGGCGCTTGCGGTACTTGCCCAGACCCGCGGCCTCCTCGATCAGCAGGCGCCGCTCGCGTGGCTTCGAATGGACGATCGCATCCACCCGTCCCTGGCTGATCACCGAGTGCATCTCCCGGCCGAGATTGGCGTCGGAAAGAAGCTCGACGATGTCGGTCAGCCGGCAGCGGGCGCCGTTCAACCGGTACTCGCCGTCACCGTTGCGGTCGAGGCGCCGGGTGATCGCGATCTCCGTGAAGTCGTCCCCGAGCTGACCTTCTGCATTGTCGATCACGACCTCGACCTCGGCTGCCGAGCGGGCACCGACGTCGCGACCGCCGACCGAGATCACGTCCTGCATCGAGCTGCCGCGGATCGCGCCGGGGCTCTGCTCGCCGAGGGCCCACAGGACGGCGTCGGTGATGTTGGACTTGCCGGACCCGTTGGGGCCGACGATCACGCTCACGCCGGGCGAGAAGTTGAGCTCGGTCTTCTCGGGAAAGGACTTGAAGCCCTTCATCGTCACTGAACGGAGGTACATGCGCCTTCAAGAGTGCCGGTTCGACCGGACGGACGCGGTCTCGAAGCCGCTTCCGAAGCCGCTCCTTCCCGCAAACTGCGGGAAATCAGTTGTCGAGCCGCTCCAGGGCGACGGCCGCCGCAACCTGTCCTGCGGCTTTTTTCGAGCGGCCCTCTCCCCGACCGATCTCTTCATCCTCCAACAGGACCGACACCTCGTAGACCCGCTGATGGGCCGGGCCGGTTGCCGCGACGACCGTGTAGTTGACCGTCTGGCCTCGCTGGGCCGCGAATTCCTGGAGCGCGGACTTGAAGTCCGTCCGGTTCTCCCGCACGATCTCCATCCGGGAGCTGAAGGCCGCGACGACGGCGGGCGCGGTGCGGTCGAATCCGTACTCGATGTAACAGGCTCCGATCATCGCCTCGGTGATCTCCGGCAGCGGCCGGGCCCCTTCGAGCAGCAGCCGGGCGGGGGTCTGTTTGCCGTCGACGATCCCCGGGTCGGCCGCGAGCAGCATGTCGGGGATGCCCAGCTCCGTCCCGACGGCGGCGCAGGAAATGCCGCTTACCGTCTGGTTGAGGATCTTGGTCAGAGCGCCGGCATCGAGATCCGGAAGCGTCCGGTACAGCTCGTCCGCGATCGACAGTCCGAGCACGGAATCGCCCAGCAAGGCGAGGCGCTCATAGGAGCCGACCCGGTCGACGGCCCACGATGAGTGGGTCAACGCCAAGGTGCGCGACTCTTCGGAGAGGCCGTCGATCAGCCCCAGCAGCGCCGAGACGCCGGCCAGGCCCGACTCGCGGCGTTCACGAACCCTTTTTAGCCAGGACAAAGTCAACCGCGTCTCCGACCGTCTTGATCTGGCCGGCCTCTTGCTCGGAAACTGAAATGCCGTAGCGGTCCTCGAGCTCCATGACGAGCTCGTACAGGTCCAGCGAGTCGGCGTCGAAATCCTCCTTGAACCGGGATTGGTCGGTGATCTGCTCCGAGTTCAACTCGAGTTCGGCGACCAGGTGCTCACGGACGAGATTCATGACTTCATCGCGATTCATCAAGGGTTTCCTAT